>NZ_JBQHVO010000028.1:0-57606 GCF_052064465.1 Niallia sp. HCP3S3_B10
ATTATACAATAAAAAAAGGATAGTTCCTTCAAATAATGAAGGACTATACCTTTTAGATTATGAACATTTGGAGGACTTTTTCAGTGGCCTCAATTAAATGGACTGTTTCTTCTTTTCATCATTTAGCACCTTTTATAGTTCATTAAAGGCTTCTGTTAAGACTGGTACGATTTGTTTTTTGCGTGACACAACACCTTTTAATAAAGCTGTGTTCGTTTCTAGCTGTACGTTAAATGCTTTTTCTACTGCCTGTGCTTTATTACCTAAAGCAACAGCAACAGAATCATTATTTAGAATATCTGTTACAACAAGAAGGAATAAATCTAAGCCTTTTTTAGTAATGATCGCTTGAATAGAAGATTCTAATTCTGCTTGTTTAGAAATGACATCATTTGTGTCAACTGCATTTACTTGGGCAATTTCCACTTTGTATGTACCCATTGAGAATTCTTTCGCATCAATGCTTAATAATTGATCAACTGTTTTGTCGCTTAGATCTGCACCGGCTTTAAGCATTTCTAAACCATACTCTTCCGCATTCACACCAGCAATCTCTGCTAATTCTTTAGCAGCTTGTACATCTTGCTCTGTGCATGTTGGAGATTTAAATAATAAAGAATCAGAAATGATTGCGGAAAGCATTAGCCCAGCAACTTCTTTCTTAATTTCCACATTATTTTCTTTATACATTTTATTCAAAATAGTAGCTGTACATCCTACTGGTTCTGCACGATAGTATAAAGGATCACTTGTTTCGAAGTTTGCAATACGATGATGATCAATAACTTCTAAAATTGTTACATCTTTAATGTCTTCCACACTTTGCTGAAACTCATTGTGGTCAACTAAAATAACAGACTTTGTTTCTGAACTTGCTTTTTCGATGAAACGAGGAGCTTCCTTTTTAAAATAATCTAAAGCGAACTTTGTTTCGGCGCTAATCTCACCTAGACGAACAGCTTCCGCTTCCACTCCAAGCTCTTTTTTTAATTCTGCATATGCAATAGCAGAGCAAATAGTATCCGTATCCGGATTTTTATGACCAAAAATCAATACTTTTTCCATTTAGCAAATCTCCTTATTACCATAATCTGATGACGTAATAACTAAAATCATACATCCCACTTTATTTTATCATAACTTACCAAAATTTAAAGAAAAGAACAGAAAAAAGAGGCGATTTTGCTTGGCATTTAATCACAATTTAATGTTTGAAAAGTAGAATGCCACACTAGCTAAACAACAGACCCCATTTATCTATACTTATAAAAGAAATAAATAAAACTGCAAACAAACTACCCATACAGGTGTTTATTTGCAGTCTAATAAGAGTTTGAAGCTCCTATTCTATTTAACTAGTATATTAGAATTTATATTGATAGTTTTCGATTTCCCAAGCATGAATTGTAGTACGGTAGTTATCCCACTCTTCTTTTTTAGCAGCTACATATTCAGTAAATACGTGCTCTCCAAGAGTTTTAAGACCAATTTCTCCAGCTTCAAGTTCTGCGATTGCAGCATCTAAACCACCAGGTAAGCTATCAATGCCAAGTTCTTCACGACGTTCATCTGTCATATGGAAGATATCTTCGTTAATTGGTGCTGGAGCCTTCAAGCCTTTTTCTACTCCATCTAATCCTGCAGAAGCAATAACAGCAAATGTTAGATAAGGGTTTGAAGATGGATCTGGACAACGAAGTTCAACACGAGTTGCCATTCCACGTTTTGCAGGAATGCGGATTAATGCTGAACGGTTGGATGCAGACCATGCTAAGTAACAAGGTGCTTCGTAACCAGGTACTAAACGCTTATAAGAGTTTACTAGCGGATTCGTAATAGCTACGAAATTTTTAACATTTTCTAATACACCAGCAATGAAAGAATATGCAGTATCAGATAACTCTAAATCATTGTTTGCGTCATAAAAACTATTGTCTCCATCCTTAAAGAATGACATGTTAACATGCATTCCAGAACCATTTATTCCAAATACTGGTTTTGGCATAAATGTAGCATGCAAACCATATTGAGCAGCAATTGTTTTTACAACCCATTTATATGTTGTAGCTAAATCAGCAGCTGTTAATACATCTGCATATTTGAAATTAATTTCATGTTGCCCTTCTGCTACTTCGTGGTGAAGTGCTTCAATTGTGAAGCCCATTGCTTTCAAAGTTTTGAAAATTTCCACACGAACTTTTTCCCCTAAATCTTTTGGTGATGGCTCAAAATAACCGCCTTTGTCACCTAATTCAGTAGTTGGATATCCATTTTCATCCGTAGCAAATAAGAAGAATTCTAATTCAGGTCCAACTGAAATCGTATATCCTTTTTCAGCTGCACGTTCAACAGTTTTCTTAAGAACATTTCGTGTATCGCCTTCAAATAAAGTACCATCTGGGTTTGTAACAGAGCAAAGGAAACGAGCTTCTGAATAACCTTCTGTTTCTGTCCAAGGTAATACTGCAAATGTGTTTAAATCTGGTAGTAAATAAGAGTCTGATTTGTTAATGGGAGAAAATCCTTTAATGGATGAACCATCAATCATGATTTTTCCTTCTACAGCATCATCTAATTGTTGTGCAGTAATAGTAATGTTTTTTAAAATGCCTTCAATGTCCACAAATTGTAGATGTAATAATTCTACACTTTTTTCTTTAACGATACTTTCAATTTTCTCTAATGTAAATTCAGCCATGTTAACTTACCTCACAATTCATGTTCTATTATCTAACTTGCTTTCATTATAAGGAATTATTTCTCTTAAAACAATGTTTTTTTATAATTTTTTAAAAATTATATTAGGTAGCGCTTTCATCCCTTTTCGTCGTTTTTCTCCTGTTATTGACACTATTCGCTAAGTGGATAAAGTAGGCATATGTCGAAATAATAGATTTGTATGATTCTTTTCCATATAGCTACTTTTGTAAGAATTAGTAAGCATAAAGTAAAGTGGATCTACCATCTGTAACTATTTCCACTATACTCTCTGTTGCGTAGTTAAACTATCCAGACCTTTAACGGCTGTTAAATAACCACCTACCCTCCCTTAACTCTTATAGTCATATTGTTTTTCCTATTTCACTTCTGAATTTCGTGTATTAAATAATTTTTATTATAAATTAATAAAATTCCGAATTTTTGTTATTTTATGTACTTTTTATCTTCTAATCTCTTGTTTTCTTTTATTTTTAAAGTTTTTTAATATTTCCCATTACGAAATAAATAGCTTATATTAATTGAAATAGCCTTTTTAAGAAAAGGAGTGACTTATTATCCTTTTAACAAGCAATGAACGCATTAGATAGTAAAGCTCTCTTTAATTTTTTTAAAATAACATATGGACGGTGGTAAACATGCATCTATTAAAGCAATTTTCATTTAGTAAAAGGTTCCCTGAAATAGAAGTTGTCGGATCTGCTTTTGCAGGGAAACAAGATGATCTGATCCCTTTATCTTTTGGCTTTCCTGCACCTGAATCTCTTCCAGTTGATAAAATGACCGCAGCGACAGAAGCTGCAATGAATACACAAGGAAGACAAGCTTTGGCTTATAGTGGTGGAACTGGTCCTAAGAACATCCTAAATTGGATTAAAGAGCGATCTAAGCTGAGAGAAATTGAAGCAACAGAAAAAGAAATTATCGTTACTGCAGGAAGCTCCCAAGCGATTGATTTAATCACAAGAACACTCACAGATCCTGGTGATGATATATGGGTAGAAGCACCAACCTTTTTTGGAGCCCTTAAAACATTTCGCTTAGCGGAAACGAATTTGCTTTCTTTTCCAATCGACGAACATGGCTTACGAGTGGATCTAGTCGAACAAGAGCTAATTCAACGGGTAAAAAATAATCTTCCTTTGCCAAAATTGATGTATATCATTCCAAATTACCAAAATCCAGGTGGCGTCAATTTATCTATTGAAAGAAGAAAACGCCTTGCTGAATTGGCTTATGAATACAATTTCTTTATTATTGAGGATGACGCCTATGTGGAGCTTTCCTTCAATAAAAACTACACTCCAGCTATTTATTCATTTGGACCTGAAAGAGTTATTTACTTAAGTACTTTTTCAAAGATAATCGCACCTGGCTTACGACTTGGTTGGGCAATTGGATTAAAAGAAATAATCGAAAAAATGCAAATTTTAAAAATAGATGGGTTAACAAGTGTGTATGTACAAGAAGTCACAAAGAATTTACTTGAACAAATAGATATGGATGAACAAATCAATAATTTGAATTCTATCTATCTTTCACGTAAAAACGCGATGGTTTCTGCGATAAAGCAACACTTTGGTGAAGATGTTTCCTTTCATGAACCACAAGGAGGTTTCTTTCTTTGGCTTACTTTCCCAGATGACATTGATACTAGTGAGTTTGTTGATGCCGCAATGCTGGCTGGTGTTTCCTATATCGCTGGTAAGCATTTCTTCTTACAAAACGAGGGATACAATCATATGCGTTTATGTTTTACTTTCTGTGAAGAAGAAATTATCCAAGAAGCAATTAAACGACTTGCAAAAACCTATTATGAGCATGTTAATAGTAAACAAATGATTGAGGAAGCAAATTAATGACTAATGTATCAAATATGCCTAAAATTTATATCAGAAGAACTATACCAGAAAAGTATCTTGCTCAAATATCTGCATTAGGAGCAGAAGTTATTGTGGATCATTGGGAATACGGAGAACCTGAACCACCGATAAGCCAGGATATTAGTGACTGTAATATTGTGTTAACTTTAGGTTTAACTGATACCCTATCGATTTTGAAAAATGCCCCAAATATAAAATGGGTGCAATCATTAAGTGTTGGTCTGGATGCTCTTTTACATGAGGAAGTAAGAAAGAGTGATATTGTTATTACGAATACAAAGGGTTGCACATCTGTTCCAATCGCAGAACATACAATTGCGATGATGGCTGGTTTGGCAAGAGGAATACACTTAATGATTCGAAACCAGCTGGACAATAGGTGGGCGCCCACTCCTATTACGGACCTTTCAGGCTCAACAGTTGGAATAATTGGCTATGGGGAAATTGGAAAACAAATTGCTAAACGGGCAAAAGCATTGGATATGTTTGTCATCGGCTGTAAGAAAAGACCTTCCAAATTATCTGGTGAGGATCCTGCAGATAAAATCGTTGGTCTGGACCATATAGATGATGTGATAGCAGTGGCTGATTTTCTTATTCTTGCTTTGCCTTCAACCCCTGATACATACCAGCTGATTAACAAGGAAAGATTAGCAAAAATGAAAGAAAGTAGTTTTCTAATTAATATTGGAAGAGGAAATACGATCGAAGAAGAGGAACTCATCCATTTATTAAACGAGAAAAAAATTGCTGGAGCTGCATTGGATGTATTTGAGGTAGAGCCTTTGCCACATGAACACCCATTATGGGAGGTGGAAAATGTTATTATATCTCCACATAATGCCTTCTTTTCGCCAAACACTATAAATCGTTACATGGAGGTATTTCTAGAAAATATCCAGCGATTTAAAGATGGCAAAGACCTAATCAATGTAGTTGATAAACAATTGGGCTATTAATAAGGAAAAAACTGCCGAATTTAATCTCGGCAGTTTTTTTACTTGCTCATTCACTTATACTGTTTCAAACCCTTCTTTTTTCCATGCAGTTGTTCCGCCTTCGATAAAAGCAACATCAGTAAATCCCATTTGTTTTAATAAATATGCACCAAGTGATGCTTGTCCACCAAGACCGCATGTAACAAGAACTGGACGATTACGATCAGCTAATTCTGGATCTCTTAATTCTTCCGGCAATTCCAAATCAGCACGAATTGGAAGCATTCCTAAAGAGATATTAACAGAGCTTGGAATTAAGCCACATGCTCCTGCATCTGCTGCATCTTGCACATCAATTATGTAAGTGTTTGGGTTTTCCTCCATTTTCTTTTTTGCTTCTACAGATGAAATTCCAGGTACATTCTTTCTTGCTTCTTCGACTAGTTGACCAAAAGTTAATGGCATTTACATCACTCCTTATATTATCTAACATTTACATAGTAACAAAATTTTCCTCCATTTACTAATAAATCGCTTCCTTTTTTTACTCAGACAAGAACCTTGACATTATAATGGTAGAATAGTATTCTCCGTCTTCAAGTAGTTTATCCTTTTTTAATATTCCTTCTACTTCAAATCCAAATCGTTTATATAATTTTATTGCTTTCTCATTCGTTTCGATTACAGATAGTGTCATTTTCGCCATTTTATTTTCCGTTGCCCATGTTAAGGATGCTTGTAATAATTTCGGTCCAACTTTATAGCCCCAATAGTCCTTTAATACTCCAATGCCAAATTCTACTTTATGCATAAGACGTTTCAAGCTAGTGCCTTCGCATCGTGAAAAAGCAATAATTTGACCTGTTTCTGTTTCAGCTAGTAAAAACAATCGATTGAATCCTTGTAAATCTGTATGAATCAATTGTTTAAAATCATTTGGAGTTAGCATCCCTTCACCAGGATTTCAATCAAAGAAAGATGTTTCTCCATCTATTTTTAGCCTTATTTGCGAAAGTTGATCTGCGTCTTTTTCTTCTGCACATCTTATCGTATAACGTAATCCATTTTGATGATAAGAAATGGGAATTATTTTCATGAAATAGTATTCTCCTTCATTTAAGATTGTAAATATATACTAATATTATAAAAAATTACGCTAAGGTATGTAGAGGAACTATTAAGTCAATAGAATGAATCAATAAAAATCCTACTAAGATAATAATTCCTAATGAAAAAAACTCTCTCTAGAATGAGACATTTTGTCTAACTATTGAGCATTAACTTACCCAAAAAGCTAGAAAAAACTTGTCAACCTTCCATAGAGAGAGCTTCTCTTAATCTATTAGTTTTTTAATTTCTCACGTAATACCATTGGCAAAATACCACCATGGCGATAGTAATCAATTTCTACTTCAGAGTCAAAACGCACTAACGCTTCGAATGTAATCTTCTTTCCATCTTCTGTAGTAGCTGTTACTTCTAAGAAATCACGTGGTTTAACCGTTTCGTCTACATATACGTTAAATGTTTCTTTTCCCGTTAAACCTAAGCTTTCAGCATTCTCGCCCTCTTTAAATTGTAATGGAAGTACTCCCATTAACACTAAGTTAGAACGGTGAATTCTCTCAAAGCTTTCTGCGATAACTGTTTTAATACCTAATAGGTTTGTTCCTTTTGCAGCCCAGTCACGAGATGAACCCATTCCGTAATCTTTTCCTGCAATAACCATTAAGCCAGTTCCTTCTTCTTTGTACTTCATACATGCATCATAAATGGAGGTTACTTCACCTGTTGGCCAGTGCGTTGTGAATCCACCTTCTGTTCCTGGTGCAATTTGGTTACGAATACGTATATTCGCAAATGTTCCTCTCATCATAACTTCATGGTTACCACGACGAGAACCGTATGAGTTGAAATCACGTGGCGCTACACCATTATCTTTTAAGTATTTACCAGCTGGAGTATTTACTCCGATTGCACCTGCAGGAGAGATATGGTCAGTCGTTACCGAATCGCCGAACTTCCCTACAACTCGCAAGCTTTTTAATGGTAATACTTGTTCAGGATCAGGCTTTAATCCTTCAAAGAACGGTGGGTTTTGAATATAAGTAGAAGTATCATCAAAACTATATAACGAATCACTGCTTGTTTGAATTTCGTTCCAGCGCTCATTATCATCAAATACTCTGTCATATTCTTTATTAAATAGATCAGGCGTAACTGTTCGATGAACTAGTTCGTTTACTTCTTCTGTAGATGGCCAAATATCCTTAAAGAATACATCGTTACCATCTTTATCTTTTCCAATAGGTTCTTTTTGTAGGTCAATATCCACTGTTCCAGCAAGTGCATAAGCAACAACCAATGGTGGTGAAGCTAAATAGTTTGCTTTTACTAGCGGATGAATGCGGCCTTCAAAGTTACGGTTACCAGATAATACACTTGTTACAAGTAAATCGGAATCTGAAATAGCTTTCTCAATTTCTTCTTTAAGCGGACCTGAGTTACCGATACATGTCGTACATCCATAACCTACAAGGTTGAATCCAATTTGCTCTAAATATGGTAGTAGTCCAGAATCTCTTAAATAACCAGTAACTACTTTAGAACCTGGTGCTAAAGATGTTTTCACAAACTTAGGTACTTCCATACCTTTTTCTACTGCTTTTTTCGCAACTAATCCTGCACCAACTAATACATATGGATTGGATGTATTTGTACAGCTTGTAATCGCCGCAATTGCAACAGAGCCAGTCTTCATTGTAGTGGAATCTCCATTTGCAAAATCAACTACTACTTCTTTATCAAATTCGTCTGCTTTTAAGCCAAAACCTTGGTTTCCTTCTGGTGCTGTTACAGACGCATTAAATACCTCTTTCAATTTAGAAAGTGGAATTAAATCTTGCGGTCTTTTTGGACCAGAAAGATTTGGCTCAATTTCTGCTAGGTTTATCTCTACAACATCTGTATATACCGGTTCTAAATTCGGATCGAAGAATAAACCGTTTTCTTTACAGTAAGCCTCAACAACATTGATTTGCTCTTCGGAACGCCCAGTTAAGCGCATGTAGGATAAAGATTCCTTATCGACTGGGAAGAATCCACAAGTTGCTCCATATTCTGGTGCCATATTCGCAATGGTTGCACGGTCTGCAAGTGGTAATTGCGGGACACCAGGTCCATAGAATTCAACAAACTTTCCGACTACACCTTTTGAACGAAGTACTTGTGTTACTTTTAAGGCTAGGTCTGTTGCAGTAGAACCGTTTGGCATTTCACCAACAAGTTTTACCCCTACTACTTCTGGTACTGGAAAATAAGAAGGTTGTCCCAACATACCTGCTTCTGCTTCAATTCCACCAACACCCCAGCCAAGCACACCGATACCGTTAATCATTGTTGTATGAGAATCAGTACCAACTAATGTATCTGGGAATGTTTCGTATTCGCCCTCTGGCGTTTCATTAACATGTACTACATTTGCTAAATATTCTAAATTTACTTGGTGAACGATACCGGTTGCTGGCGGTACGGCACGATAATTATCAAATGCCTTTTGCGCCCAGCTTAAGAATTGATATCTTTCTGCATTTCTTTCGAATTCTAATTCCATATTTGCTTTTAATGCATCTGGAGTTCCGTATTTATCTACCTGGACACTGTGGTCGATAACTAGGTCTACTGGTTTCTCAGGATTAATTTTACTAGGATCTCCGCCTAAGTCAGCCATTGCTTTTCGTAGAGAAGCAAGGTCAACAACTGCAGGAACGCCTGTAAAGTCTTGGAGGATTACCCTCGAAGGTTTAAATGGAACATCAATTTCCTTTACCTCATCCGTTCCCCATTTTGCAAGATTTTCTACATGCTCTTGTTTAATAACAAAATCGTCCATTTGTCGTAAAACTGATTCTAGTAACACCTTGATAGAATAAGGCAATTTCGATACTTTACCGATTCCCTTCTTTTCCAAAGCTGCTAATTGATAGTAATGATAGCGCTTCCCACCTACTTCAAATGATTGGCGGGCATTATAAAAATCCTTTGCCATATGTATTACCCCCTCATTGTAATCATATACCAAAAATAGAAAAATAGTCGAACAATTTGATCACTCTATTATCTATTTACCATCTATAATTTTAATACAAGGAGCATGATAAGTAAATAACAAGTAAGTTATCAAATACGATAAGTTTTTCTTATTGACTTTCATTTTCTTGCTGAAAAAATAGACCATCGAAAAAGACTGGCTTTTCAGATGGTCTCCTATTTTAGATTTCGTTTACTTCGTCAACAATACTTTTTAAATCTTTTTGAAAGCTTTCTAATTGCTCCTTTTGATGCTCAGAAGCTACTTCCAAAGCATTTTCAATTTGTTGATATGTTTCATTTATTTCTTGTTTTAAATGCTTAAGCTGATGTCCATAATTAGCTGAGTCTTTTACTATATCCTGATAAAGATTCTGCGTTTCATACAAATTTCGTTGGGCATCTTGAAAAGCTTCTTGTTTATTACTATGATAAGGCATGTTCATATCCTCCTGCATTATATATTCATGTTGCTTACCAATAAGTTGTGCAGAGAATCATAAAAATATGCGGTATAAATGTCGGCTTGAAAAACCATTCTATAAAGGTAGTGAAGCAATACCTCTTCATGAAAAAACGAAAGGAGAGAATACAAATGAACAAAAATGATAGCAAAGATATGAGAAGAAACGCGCCTAAAGGGAATCAATCAGGACAGCCCGAGCCACTTAGCGGTAGCAAAAAGGTTAAAAATCGTAACCATTCAAGACAAAAGCATAACAACCACCATGATATGTAAGCAACACTAATTTATTTTTAATATATTATACTTGTCACACATTTACATGATCATATATGTGGTAAAAAGAGCCTTCTCAAAGTTGAGTTGGGCTCTTTTTACTTCTGATAAAAAGCAACAAAGAATTTTGTCAATCCATAAGCAAGCATTGAAATAATAACATCTATTAAAAAAACATGAAAATTATTTAGTCCTTTTACAAGGGCAATAAATCCAATTTTCTTTTCAATAGGAACAAATAGGAAGGCAATTACAGCAGCCAATACTATGGACCATAATAGATAATTCTTATCCTGTTTTATACAATACTGATATAATAGCATAAAAGAAACGGGAAGAAAGGAAGATGTTATTCCAATGGCTTGTGGTAAGAACGGAAGAAGAAAATAATGATGATCCATAAGCCCCAATCTGATCAATATTATTTCTGTATAAGTCCATAGCATATGTACAGTGTATCCAAAGAATAGAATTTGAAGTGCTTTCCATTTATCCAGTTTTATTAAAAGAACAATAAGTGGGAGAATTAAACAGGTTAGAATAATCCAAAATTGCCAGCTAGTCCAATCAGAATGCTCATGCCAATAGGAACTAATTAAAGAGGATACTTTCGCGCTTGCGTGGTTAATTTTACTCCAATACTCTTCAACTGACATAGTATTTCCTCCCATTAAAATTATTTATCTATTCTTCTGTAATTTGTCCTAGATACGTCATTTTATACTTAGGTGAAATGACTCTTTTTTAGTTATAAACCTATCTATCATGCCGTTATTTTAAAGTTTTGCTATAAAATCTTAAGAAAAAATAAAGAAATCTTTCTTATAATTAATTATTATTAAATAGGAAGGGAAAGAGAAAGCATGATACAATCTATTTCAAATACCAGCACAGGAATTACTAGCACAAGCACCCGTTCCTCTGATGTGACCAATCAAATTAAAACATTAGAAGCCCAAAAACAACAATTACAATCACAGCAAACTCAAATTGAGCAAAATGAAAGCATTCAAGAAGAAGAAAGAGAAAAACAGATTGAACAGCTTAAAAAGCAAATTTCTGAAATAGAAGAACAGATTCAAGCACTGCAGAATCAGAAATCAGAAGGAAGTAGTAGTTCCAATACAGCTTCAAAAATACAAGAAGATAATATACTTATCAGTAGGGAAGCATACACTTTGTACAAGGATTCAAAAAAAGAAACGGAGAATAATCCAAAATAGTCCATATATCAAAAGTGAATATCCTATTCTTCACTTGATAAATATTGTTCAAAGCTTTGCTAAGATAGTGAGACCGATTTCAAGAGGAAACCGGTCTCCGTTATCTTTTATACTGAATAAATCTTAGCCAATGCTTTCAATAGTATTTTTTCAAACTTGTATTGTCATACAAGCCAATTGTTTTTTTAGTTATGAAATGATTCATGCCTTCAGTAAGCTGTCATTGTGAATAATTCATGTTATCTGGTCTCCACGAACTTCTCCTATTTTTTCATTACAATATAGGCAAATTTAAGGCTGTATCAATATTTTGCAAATTAAGATTGATTTGTTCCTTTGGCTCAAAAGCGTGATACCAGCCTTTTTCAGCCATATAACTTGATAATCTTTCATGCATATCAAGTGCTTCATCTAAATGACGTCCGAGTATCTCTTTTATTTCAGGATGAACAGTTTCCGTTATTGCCATAGAATAATTTCTGATTCCGCTTTTTACTGAAATTAATAAATCAGTCGCAATCATTTGATCGGTTAAAGCATCCATGCCTGTCAAATATTCAATAATAGAATTCATTGCATTTTCACTCCTAAGCCTTCCATCTCTTTCGCTTTTGATAAGATAGAGGAAAATTCTTGTAGCTGTCTAGTTGAAAGGTCTACATCCTCCATCATCATATCTTTTAGCAGAGGGTCTGATACTAACGCACGCATTGTTTTGGATTTTGTCAAACAAATCGTTTTAAAAGTAGCTAATTCTTGAACCTCTAGCACCTCATGTAAACAATAGTTCATTTTATTCCCTTCTTTCCTTATGGTTTGAGAACAACTTTTATACAATTGTCTGTTTTCGTATCAAAAATTTCATAGCCGTGCTTTGCTTCACTAAGAGGTATAACGTGGCTAACTACATCACTTGGATCAATTTTGCCACTAGAGACTAATTCAAACATATATGGCATATAATGAATAACCGGTGCTTGTCCAGAACGAATATTAACATTGCGCTGCATAATATCCCCTAATGGAAAACCATTATATCTACCACCATAAACCCCTGTTAGTTGAATGGTTCCACATTTGCGAACTGCTTGGGCTGCCATGACTAGGGCACTCATTGTTCCGCCTTGTAGCTTCATGCCACTTGCTAGAAATTCTAGGTCATTCATCTTCCCATCCATTCCAACCGCATCTATTACAACATCTGCTCCACCTTTTGTGATTTCCTTTAAATAGTTTCCTACGTTTTCATGCTGTTCAAAATTAACTATTTCTACCTTATTCGTCCGTTTAGCATGTTGAAGCCGATAATCAATGTAATCTACAGCTATCACACGCTTTGCTCCTTTTAGCCAAGCAAACTTTTGTGAAAAAAGCCCAACAGGTCCACAACCAAATACAATGACCGTATCACCTTCCTTAACACCTGCATTATCAACACTCCAAAAACCTGTTGTCATTGCATCGGAAATTACACTTAGCTTTTCATCGGGCTCCTCACAAGTTTCTGGAATTTTAAAATGGGTAAAATTAGCAAAAGGCACCCGTAGATACTCTGCTTGTCCACCTGGATAGCCACCTGTATTTCCTGAATAGCCAAAATAGGCACCCATATCTCCATGATCATTGGAATTATCACATTGACTCTCCAAATTATTTTTACAATACTGGCATTCTCCACAAGCAATATTAAAAGGAATAATGACTCGATCCCCTTTTTTTAGTTTCGTTATACCGGGTCCAATTTCTTCCACAATTCCCATCGGTTCATGGCCAATTATATAATTTTCCTCTAAATTTGGAATCATTCCATGAATTAAATGCAAATCAGATCCACAAATAGCAGTGCTCGTTACCTTTATAATCATGTCATCTGCCTTTAAAATCTTCGGATCCTCTACTTCTTTCACTTCCACATTTTTAATTCCTTGATATGTTACTGCTTTCATTCCATATACCCTCCAAGTTTAATGCGCATCAGGTGTCCGATCAAACATTCCTTTGCGATTTGTTTCACCAGTAAATAAGTTCATATTTCCAATCATTATTGTATTCTTTGCAGAAAGCTGGTCCAATTGATATTGCTCACTTAAATCATGGGGATGAAACCACTTTTTTTCCAACATCAATTCGGTAATTTCTTGATGCATTTGAATTGCCTGCTTAAGCTGTTTGCGCAAGAGAATTCTTAAATCAGGTGATGCTGTTTCAGTTAGTGCTACTGCTAAATTTCTTACTCCTTCTTTAGCGCGAATAAGAAAATCGGTTGCTAAGGTTGTATCAGCAAGCTCTGGCATATTTAATGCATTAATGGGATCAAGATAGTCATTGTTCAACTTTTATACCTTCCTCTCCATCTAAAATTGGTGTTGGACGCATTTCTGGGATTACCGTTTCAAATGGGCCATTCTTATACATTTCTTGTAGTTCTGACAGTGCCAGAATAGACTGTTCAACATCTTTTTTCATTAAATTTTTTAAGTCTTGGTCAAAAACAAGACCTTGCATTAACTTTGATTTTGCTATGCATAGTGTTTTAAAATTGATAACTTCATGTAAATCCAATGATTCATGTGGAGTCAAGCTTTTGCTTTCCATGACCAATTACCTCCTGTCTTAATAAGAATTACTTAGCTATTTTCTCCTTCTTTCGTTGTCATCTCACTAACAATATTTAACAATTAATTCCTTTTATAATAAATCCTCTCTATTTCGGTAAAAGAGAAAATAAAATTATGTACATTTTCCCTTTAATGTTCTTGTTTCTTTTGCTCATACTAATAAAGCAAATGACTTCTTGAAAGGATTAGGTTCTTATGCTAAATAAACAACAAATGTCCCATTTTCAAAAAGTATTAGATGAACAGAAAATAGATTTAGAAGTAAGATTTGATCAAAATGATAATTTAGGATTGAAAGATGGGCATTACCATGAATCTGTTGGAGAGTTATCAAGTTATGATAATCATCCAGGTGATGAAGGAACAGAGCTTTATGAGCGTGAGAAGGATATCGCCCTTGCTGAACATTATCATCATGAATATATGGGAGTTTTAAATGCTTTAAAAGCAATAGACGAAGGAACATACGGAAAATGCGCAACCTGTTCTCAAGATATACCGATTGAAAGATTGGAGGTTATTCCTACTACACTTTATTGTAGGGAACATTCTCCTGATCAGAAAATTTCTGAAAAGCGACCTGTGGAAGAAGAAATTTTAATGCCTCCTTTCGGCAAGTTTGATATGGATAATAAAGATGAATCTGTCGTATTTGATGCAGAGGATTCTTGGCAGGAGGTTTCTAGCTGGGGAACATCCGAGACGCCATCTGATTTTGCCCATCCAGTCTTTGATCATTATAATGACGTATACACAGAGAGCAATGAGAATATTGGCTATGTGGAAGATTACGAAAATTTCATCGGTGTAGATATAGAAGGGAAAAATATAACTGTCTATCCGAATGAGCAGCATAAACGATATGAACAAAGCTTAGACGAAGAAGGCATTATGACAACATTTGGTGACTTGCCTGCATATGAGCATGAACCTTATGTTGAAAATGAGGATTAAAATTATTTGTCTTTCTTAGGGGAGAGTATTCTCCCCTATACTTTGTAGATTCTCCGTCACTCTTTCCCCCTCTTTAGAATATGCTACATATACTAAGGAGGACTTAATATGAATGATGATAACTGGATTCATTTAATGGATGAATGGTTTAAAAATCATTTTCTTGATCCACTTACTTCCGTATTAGATGAAGCAGAATTTCGCATTGATGTATATGAAACAGAGAAGGAGTATATTGTCGAAGCATTTTTACCAAATTGCCGGGCAGGCGATATTCATATTTCAGTTGAAAAAAATCTCCTAATTATTAAGGCATTCCTTCAAGATTCGATTTCTTCTGAGAAAAAGAGGAGAACAATTGATTTTCCGATTGCTATAACTCAAAATCCAATACATGCTGTATACACAAATCAAATTCTTGAAATTTTCATTCAGAAAGAAAAGCAACAGAACTATTTGCAATCATCTTCTGTCCCAATTCAAAATCTATAAAGATAATTCCCTTTCATATGTTTTTAACAATGTATAATATTGGATGCCTTTTGTATGCTTTAAAGCACTTTTAGCATGCCTTTTCGCAATGTCCTCTTCCCCATTTTTTAACGCAATTTCTGCTAATAGTGCTTCTTTCATCCATTTTTTCTTTATCGCTTTCATCGACTTATTAGCTTCTGCTAATTTATTTTCTTTAATAAAAATCAATGTTCGATAGTACAGCTTTTGTTCTGATTTCTTTATTTTCTCTACCTCTTCCCCAAGATATAACGTCTTATCAAAATAAAGAGAAAATATAATCGTGAAAAGAGCATACTGAGACTGATACTTTTTCTGTTTTATCAGTTTCCGATAGCTCGTAATCACCCTTTTATCGTCTTTATTGCTTATCGCATAAACAAAGCTGTAATAGGGATGCTTTCTATTTTTTTTAAATAGCTTTTCCAATTTATTTATATTTCTCGTTGCGTTAACACTAATCAATGTTGTTAAGTACATGATGATTAGGACTATAATATAACAAATTAATATATTCAGAGTGACAGGAAATGAAAAATAGTTGTCCAATAGAAAGAAAGTAAAAAAAGCAACTATTATCCCAATAATAAACGTTATTACGGAAACCAAAACTATTCCTCCCTTATGTAAATAAAGCACGTGCTAATCGTTGTATTCCTTCTTTTATTTCCTTTTCTTCCAATCCCCCAAAACCTAGTAAAAAAGGATATCTGTCTTTTTTCTCTGTATAATAAGATTCCGTTGTATAAATTTTAATCCCTATTCTTTCTGCTTCTTCAAGAAATCTATCTTCTTTATTTGGAATACGGATAAGTAAATGTAAACCAGCCTTCTCCCCAATTACTTGCACTTGCTCTCCCATATATTCCTTTATGCATTGGACTAAGAACACATATTTTCTTTCATATACCTTGCGCATTCGCTTAATATGGCGTTCAAAATCTCCGTTATGAATAAAGCTTGCCAATGCCTGCTGTAAAAGTGGAGAGCTTGCTTGTGAATCAGGCCTCCTTTTTTCTTTCCATTTTTCAAGCAACACGTCTGGTAAAATCATATAGCTTATTCGTAGAGATGGCAAAAAAGCCTTTGAAAATGTCCCTAAATAAATGACTCGATCCTGTTGATCAATGGCTTTCATGCTTGGAATTGGCGCTCCTTGAAAACGGAACTCACTGTCATAATCATCTTCTAAAATATAGCCATCTCTTCTTTCTGCCCATTTTAATAGCTCTATACGTTTTCCAATAGGCATAATCTTCCCTATCGGAAATTGATGAGAAGGGGTAACATATGTAAGGTTACATGCACTGTTTAGAAGTGCCGACAAGTCATGCCCGTCCTCTTCTAAAACAGGTATTGATTGAATCGGGATTCCCCTTTCCATAAATACATTTCGTACTCCATCATATCCTGGCTCTTCCATCCCAATAAATAAGGACTTATCTTCCATAAGAGATAGCACTAGATGAATTAAATGTTCTGTCCCTGCCGTAATGACAAGATTGTCAGCAGTAGTTTGAATGCCCCGAGATCTATATAAATACCCAACCAATTCTTCTCTTAATGCTAATTCTCCTTGTTTATTGCCATACTTCATCCAGTGGGTCTGATTGTCCTCCATGACGGCTTTAATCGTCTTCTTCCAACCGTTTAGAGGGAAATTAACCCCATCAATATCTCCATAATGAAAGTCTATACAAGCATTTGTACCCGTCTCTGGACTTTTTGCAACTACTTTTTTCTGTTGCTGTGCTGTATATTCATAGCTAGGTAATGCAACAACCGTATAGCCACTTTTCTCCTTGCTCTCCACATATCCTTCCATCCATAATTGTTGGTATGCATCAATCACTGTATTTTTGCTAATATGCAAGAAACTCGCTAAATAGCGAATCGACGGTAGCTTTGTCCCAGCTTCTATTTTCCCTGTCAAAATCTCCTGTTTAAAATAGTGATACAACTGTATGTATACAGGCTCCTTCTTATCTTTATGCAAATGAATCGCAATATTCACGTTCTTCCCCCTATTTTTCGATGCTATTTAAATTTGTACCTATAAAATTATCTTAAACTGTTCCTATTGAAATGACTATTTATATTTTAAAATATAGAAACAATACAAGGAAGGGATGGAATAAATAATGAATGCGATGCGACAATCAACGATGGAAGTGACAGACAAGGAAAAAATTAATGATTTTTTACATAAAACAAATATAGGGCATCTTGGATTAGTGGATGAAAATGTTCCATATGTTATTCCATTAAATTATGTTTGGTTCCATGAATGTTTATACTTTCACGGTGCCAGTGAAGGCAGAAAAACGCGGATTATCCTTAAAAATAACCATGCTTGCTTTACTGTCAGTGAAGCAAGAGGCGTGATGAGCAATCCCATACCAGCTAAAGTAGATACTGCCTATATGAGTGTTATAGTCTTCGGAGAAGTTACACTGCTTGAGAATATCAATGAAAGCCGTGATGTCATGCAGGCAATGCTAAATAAGTATGTACCTGGATATTATGAGAAACCGCTCGCTAAATCTCATTTAGAAAGATATGTCTCGGCATTGGGGAGTAAAACAGCTATTTATAAAATTACTCCAAGCCATATTTCAGCAAAAGAAAATAAGTTAGATGAAGTAGCAAAATTCACCCCTGGTAGAACGATTAAAATGGATTCGTAAAGATGATTGGAATGGATGGATAGCCTAATTATTATCGAGTTAAGTTTTTGTCTTTTATCCTCTAACTCTAACGCTCCCATTTTTGGATGTTTTAGGCTATCCTTCTGTTGCCTTTAGAATGCTGTGCTCTCGCTTTGGGCACTGACGACCGGACAATATATCTTCTATCATGCTTTGAATCATATATTAGTTTTTCCAATCATACCCCACTGCTCATCAGCCCTATCCTCCACTTCCTCCCAAAATAAATTTTCCTATTCACGTATTATTTTCATAAAATGACAAACACTACCAATAGAATTATGGAGGTGACTTGTCTTAATGAAAAAAATTCTTCCTTCTCTTCTTCTTTTCTTAGGAGTATGCATGCAAGCAACACCTGCATTCGCTTCTCCAAGTGAAAAAGAAATAGAGACTTTAGCTAGTAAACTAGGTTGGACTACAGATGATTTAGAAGAATATTTAACATTTAAAGGATTAAACGTTAATGATTTTGATAATATACATTTATTAGAAAAACAGCTGGGCACCCCTATCACTCCTACAAATCTGGAAGAACTGCTTATTCAAAATTCGATGACAAGAGAAGAATTAGATATCTTATTGGCAGGCTATCATGAAACAGTAGAGAATTTTTGGTTTTTAGAAGATTTAGAGGTTGCCATTGATTTTTATAAAAATCATGAAGAGAAAATGCTGCAATTAGAAGAGTTTCTTGAGAATATCGGGTTTGACGACACAGAAAAACAGCAATTTTACGGGCACTTAAATAAACAAAGCCCTACCTTACTCGCAGCAAAAGTCGTGGAATGGAAAGAAAATTTAAATCGATTCCAAGAAATAGACCAAGAAAGCGAGATTAGTGATAAAGAAAATGCAGCGTTAACTCATTTTTGGCAAGATTTTTTTACCACAACAGCTATGAAGCCTGTACTAATAAGTATTGATGATAATGGGAAAAGAAAAGAGCTTGCACTAAGTGATCTTTTTAATAAACAAATGGATACAACCGTTGCAATTGAATTATATGACACCAACAATAAGTTAATTGGAGATGCCATTGTGTCACCAGACATGGTTTCCTCTGTCGATGCAGTAGATAAAATGGTAGAATTGACCGAAGTAACAAAAGGTTTAGCTACTCTCTATGCAGCACAGCTTCCAAATACAGCATCACCGCTCCCTGTCATCCTATGTATTGGATACATGCTTGTACTAATAGGCGTGTTATTAACCTTTAGGAAACCATCTTATGAATAAGCCCAATAAAATTGGAGTTTTCTTCCTATCGATAGGATTGATAATGGTTTTCTATTCTCTTTCTAGCTATTGGAAGATTAATGCCATTATAGAGCAACCAGTTTTTCAGCCCAGCAGACAAATGGCCTTATCCAATTTAAGACAGGTACAACCAGGTGAAACAATTGGAGCAATCATTGTCCCTAATACGAAGAAGTCTATTCCCGTCTATGAAGGGACAAGTGCAAAAATTTTAGAAAAAGGTGCGGGTCACTATCGAAAAAGTGCTCTACCTGGCGAAAACAATAATATTGTACTGTCTGGACATCGTGATACTTTTTTCAGATTCCTTAAGGATTTAGAAAAGAATGATTCATTAATTCTCGAAACAAGAGAAAATGATTATGAATATAAAGTTACAAAATTCTCCATTGTAGATTCAAATGATTCAACCATTCTAACCCCTAAATCCAGACCAATTCTTACCTTAACCACATGTTATCCTTTTGCCTTTATTGGAAATGCACCGAAGAGATATATTGTTACCGCTGAATTAATAAATACAATTACTCTAGTAAACAAATAGGCCTGAACTTTTAACCGTCCAGGCCATTATATTATTTCCATGTTTTTAAAAATAGCAGTAATCTATTTTTCCAATCAAGGAGCTTTGTAATAGCTAAAGGCTGCTTCCCTTGTTTTTGCATTTCGTAAATACTTGCAATCGCAATGAGAATGGACCCAGCAATTAATAAATACACCCACCATGGGAAATTCCCCCAATATGGTCTTGTTTGTAACAAAACATTGAGAACAAGTACACCAATGCCAACAAAGAAATAGGATTTATACCGGAAGTAAAAACCAGAGAGAATGGACAAAATAGCAAGACCACCTAAGATTATCGCATCATAGATAGTATGGGAAATATATCCATCAATAGCTAATATAAGAGCTACAATAACGATAACTCCCCATTCAATATAGTGTAATGCCATTAGCTTACTTATTATTTTCTTTGTAGCAATCACCATGATTATCCAAGGCAATACAACTAACTCTGTCACAATATATTCTTTGATAGTAATAATCATTAGAAACGAATAATACGGAACGAGCAACAAATATATGCTTACAAGTTTAGGTATCCATTCGATTTCTTTTTTAACTCGTTTAATTTGCAAATAAGCTAGAAAAGAAAGGAACAATCCTGGTATTATAATATCCCAATTAAAGGTTGTTTCCACTCCAAATAACGATATTGTAGAAAGGATACTACCAATTAGATAAAAATCAATCCATTTTTCCCCATCTTCCTTCCACTTCAATATGGACGAGTAGACTGTCGTACTTATAAACAAAAACAATACTCCCCAAACACAAGTAAATACATAACGATCAAATGGGATAAACTCCTTTGCATACATCAATATTTCATTATTGATAAGCAGGAAGACAACTCCTCCAATGGAGAATAAATGCAGTTTCTCCAAATGAATTACAAGCAGCACAATCATAATATATAGTAGGATTACAAAATAACTGACCGTCGAAAATGGGTAAGCAAACAGCCAAGAAATAATCCCTAATACACTAAATGGTAGAAAAAAGTAAAGAAGCCCTACCTTATTCTGTGTTAGAAAGTACAAACCAAATAAAACAATTGACAGTACCATAAATGCAAGTTGATACGAATTTCCTCCTGCAAAATCAAATGAGATAATTGTCGCTAGAAAGAGATAACTAGATAGATAGCTACCATATCGAAAAGCCATTTTCACATATTTATTCGCAACTAAATAGATACTTATGCTATAAACAATGAACAAATAGATAAACGGAAGGAAGGAATCACTTCCTATAAATAAACGATCAATGACCATACTTCCAATAATATACACATGGGAAATCGTTAGGAATGGAAGCTTAAATGATGTATGTTTTAGCCCTAACGCAATAATAAACAGGCCAATCCATCCATACTTCATAAGCGTTTCAAAAAGAAATGTATCACTGTTCCAAATAGAACCAACAAGGGTTAAATAGCTAATCAAACTAACAATACCAATTAGCCATGCGATAAGATTGTTTTTTATTTTTCGATATAAATCGTAAAAAACAAGGATTGCTACTAAATACATTCCAGTTGTGACCCATTTGTTTAATGTGAAATATTCAAGAATTAGAAGCAATCCAAAGCCGTACAAGATTTGACCAATATAATAACCAATCCTTCCCATGTTCTTATCCAGTCTTTCATACAAACTTCCAGTTATGACGGTGAATATACTTCCTATCGCAATCGATAACGATAGTCCTTGTTCTTGTATAAAGCTGAATGTCTCTGCAGTCGTAAAATAAACACCAAAAACAGTAATCGGAATGAGATAGGAAAGGAGTTGGTTATGCGTTTTATTTCTTATCAAGCGCCTTCCTAAATATAGACTTAATGCTATTCCTCCTATCATGACAGGAATATACCACTTTCCAATAAAAATTGCTGTTGATAAAAAGGCTATTAACACCATCCAGGATACATTATAGATGGTAGATTCCTTTCTAATATCTTGTAAATAATGCCACTTATTAAATATGCCTAACAGAAATAATAGCACTATATTTATTCCATAGATTACAAGGAATAAGCTATCAACATCGTTTATTAACGAAAACAATACAGCTATATTCCATAAAGCTAGGTTCAAAAAAAGAACTGGCAAATAACGAATAAACGAATATGTTAGTTTTTTCGTTAAAAGAAGAAATTCAACGGCCAGTAAGAGATAAGCAAACACTAAATACATACTGCCTTCGAGAAAAAGTTCCCCATAAAATACAATAGTTACGAAAAAAGTGGCAAGTGCAATGACAAAGCTTGTAAACTCCCAAACTTTTCCCCATTCCAGCTTCTCTTTTAAGATAAACACAAAAAAGAGAAGGAGAATACTAAAGCAAGCAAAAGCTACTGGTAATAAGTCTTGAAGAATTGGATTGGTGAAAATTCGATAAAGACCAAACGCAATTGCAATGGTAATAAAAAAATGATCATGCTTTCGTTTCGTTAACGCAACGGTCATCATGAAAAGACTGCTGATTACTAAATAATAAAAACCATTTATCATACTGCTATCAAATAGAAATGTCATAAATAATGCAGTTAAAATTAACTGTAGTTGAACAATTGGTGTCAGTTCCTTCTGATAGTATTGTATCCATTTTAAATGCTGACACTTCAATAAAACATATATCAATATAAATTGATAGATTATCATAAAAAAGAAGAATCCATCTTGAGCTAACGGGAGGAAAGCAAAGAGAAAAGCAAGCGTTCCAGTTATTGTCCCAATGGTCAGGATTTTATATAGACCAGACTTTAAATAAACAGCTAGAGCAGTATAGATTGGGAATAATACCAATCCAGCTATTACCCCTAATAAAAATCGACCTTCACCATGCATAGAAAGATAGTCCCCTGCTAGCTGAAAAAAGCTGACGGAAACAAATCCTATTGGCAAAAAAAGACTCCCAAGGAGAAAGAAAGCAAATGCAGTATGATCAATTTTGATAATTTTTTTCGATAATAAACCAACCCCAAAAAATAAAATCGAAACAAAAAAGATCGATACTGCTTTCATCCATCCTGGCATAGAGTCCCAATTACTAGTCGCAACGACTAACCCGCCTATTAGCAGTAGTGCTACTCCTAAATAAAGCATCACCCCTATATTTCGTTCACGGAGCTGTTCAGCAGTATACTTTTTCTTTTCCTTTACAGGCTGCTTTTTCACAATTACTTTTTTTACAGGTTTTTTTTCTAATCCTTCCTTTTCTAGCTCCTTCTTTTTCTCTTCATCTGTTATATACCGCTCAAAGCCAGCAGTTATGTCCATATAACTTTCGTATGATATGTATTGCTTTGTATATAAAATTTCCAAAATGCGATTAAAAATGGCAATCGTATTCTTCTGCATTCCATGCATCCTTTCTTCTTAACAAGCCTTAATTCTTACAATTTCATCTAATGGTGTAATTTTACATCATCATTTATGATTTTTCAATATATTTTATTTTCTAAAAAAGAGGATATTCTTTTTATATAACGAATTTATTTTTCATATCGAAATAATTGGAGGAATACAGAAATGAAAATGATTGAAGATTATTTAAAAGAGAAGCGAAATGTCCACTTGGAAGAATTATTTTCTTTCTTATCATTGGAAAGTATCAGTGCCCTCCCCGAGCATAAAGAAGATATACAGAAAACAGCTGAATGGTTAGTACAGGCACTTACGAATGCAGGCTTAGAAAATGCTTCCATCTATCAAACAAAAGGCAATCCAGTTGTTTATGCAGATTGGCTTCATGCAGAAGGAAAACCTACTGTATTAGTATATGGGCACTATGATGTACAGCCAGTCGACCCACTAGAACTATGGGATACTCCCCCTTTCTCACCTGAAATACGAGATGAGAAACTCTATGCAAGAGGTGCAAGTGATGATAAGGGACAGGTTTTTATGCATATTAAAGCTATTGAAGGGATTCTTCAAACAAATGGTTCTCTTCCAGTAAATATAAAATTTTGCATAGAAGGAGAAGAGGAAGTTGGCAGTCCTACCCTTCCTCTCTTTGTAGAAGAAAACAAGGAGTTATTAGGTGCTGATGTGATTGTTATTTCCGATACGGGGATGATAGAACAAGGGAAACCAACCATTTGCTATGGTCTTCGTGGTTTATGTGGCATGGAAATTCATGTTAAAGGTCCAAGAAGTGATCTTCATTCTGGATTATTTGGAGGAGCGATTCAAAATCCAATTGCTGCCATAAGCGGGCTATTAGCAAGCTTTCACGATCAAAATGGAGTAATTGCTGTAGAAGGATTTTATGATCGTGTAACACCTTTAACACCAGATGAAAAGGAAGCCTTTAAAGCATTGCAAATTTCAGATGACACTTTCATCGAGCAAAGTGGCTCCCCTACTCTATTCGGTGAAGAAGGATTTTCTACTTTAGAAAGGCTTTGGGTGCGTCCTACTCTTGAAATCAATGGAATAAAAGGTGGCTTTCAAGGAACTGGCGTAAAAACCGTTATCCCTTCAGAAGCTAGTGCAAAAATTACCTGTAGACTTGTGCCTGCTCAGGATCCTGAAGAAATAGTTGCATTATTAGAGAAACATATTGAGGCTCATAAACCAAAGGGTGTAGATGTAACAGTTCAATTATTTGATAAAGGTACTCCTTTTGTTACGCCATTTGATCATAAAGCGATACAAGCAGCTGGCAAAGCTTATGAAACAGTGTATAAGGTGCCAACTTCCTATACGCGTGGTGGTGGATCTATTCCAATTGTTGCAGCATTTGACCAAATTTTAAATCTGCCTGTTGTGTTAATGGGATTTGGATTACCAGATGAAAATTTCCACGCCCCAAATGAACATTTCCATTTAGAAAATTATGATAAAGGCTTACAAACTATTTGCCATTATTGGTTTGAACTTGCAGAAGTCTGGTAAGAAAACCAAAAAAATTACTTACTAATAAAGCAGCAGCCAAAATACACTTTGTCACAGGGGCTCTCCCCTGTTTCGCGAAACATCGAGTTCGTGTATTTCGGCTGCTCCGTTTTACTTATTACTTCCAACCACTTTTAAATTCATCTATCTTTTTTTAGAAAAATATTATCTTCCATCAATTAACTCATAAGTATCTTCCTTTATCCACTCAAAATATGGATTCAGAATTCCATCTTCTATATACATAGCTAATCCATGCATGGCTCTTGTGCAGGCTGTGTAAAACAATTCCTTTTCTAAATCGCCCTTATAGCTTGATGCATTATAAAGAATCACTCCATCAAACTCGATTCCTTTAGCTAAATAAGCAGGGATAACGGAAATGCCTTTTTCATAGGATGTCGTGCCCTTTTGAATAAATCTTGCTTCTACTTTCTCTTTAAGCATTTCGTATACTTTACTGCTTTCTTTAATCGTTTTACAAATAACTGCAATTGTTTTATAGCCATTACCCTTCCAGTCTTCGATTCGCTTTAATAAATCATCTATTTGCTTAGCCGAATCTCCTACACTTACTACATGTGGTTTTTCACCATGACGATTAAAAGGTTCGATTTTGTCTCCATTTACAGCAAGGCCTCTTGTAAACTCCACAATTTCCTTGGTCGAACGATAGCTTTTCATTAAAACGATGCTTTCGACATCTTCCTTTTTTCCATTAGCAACAATCTCATTATGCTGGTGGGCATATATTGCTTGATTAATGTCGCCAAGTAGCGTCATTTTGCTATAAGGAAATAGCTCTTTTAAGTAATTAATTTGAAAATCAGAATAATCTTGTGCTTCATCAATAAATACTTGACGAATTCCCGAAGTGGATTTTTTTCCTTCCAATTTATCCTTTAAATACGCAAAAGGAGTAGCATCTTCGTACGAAAGTGTTCTATTTTGCAGGTTTAAGATGGTTTGCTCGCCAATCCTTCTCCATTCGTCCGTTGTTAATTGTGCAGGACAGCTTAAATCGAAAATCCCTTTATACATAGCAGAAACATCAATAAATCGCATTTTTTTAATAGCCGCATAGATAGATTTAAAGTGCTTATTAACAATAATTTTCCGCAAGAATTTTTCCTCTTGATCGAAATAGTCGAAGTCTTCTTCTTTATGAGCTGCATGAAATGCTTCCAAATACTCCTCTTTATCCAACAGCTCCATTTCGTTATCAACCCAACCTTGTTTTCTTTCGGTTCTTGCATGCTTTTTCATTTCTTTTTGGGCCCATTCAATTAATAATTGCATTCGGTTTGGTATGGATATATGGCTCTCCATTTCATAAAATTTTCTCATCAATTCTTCACTTGATATAAATACTTTGTTTTGAAATACGATATCCTTAAATACGACACCATCTTTATGTAAATTATCTAAATACTCATCAATAAGCTTTTTAAACCCTTCACTACTTTTAAACTGTATACTTTTTAATCTATTTTCTTTTTTTAGTGAGTCCGTTTCCGTTAACAAATATTCTAATTGGGAAAAGGAATCCTCTACTTGAAAAGATTTTCCAATTCGTGATTGTAAATACTCATAAATAGTAGACTGGCGCATATTTTCTTCCCCAAGCTCCGGCAAGACTGTAGACACATAGCTATTAAATAATGGGTTAGGTGAAAATAGCATAATATTATCTGATTTCAATGTATCACGATGCTTGTATAACAAATAAGCTACACGTTGCAATGCAGCAGATGTTTTTCCGCTTCCTGCCACGCCCTGCACAAGTAAGTATCTGCTTTTTTCATTGCGTATAATTTGATTCTGTTCCTTTTGAATCGTCGCAACGATTGATTTCATCATGGAATTAGCATTATTGCCAAGTACTTCAAGCAATAGCTCATCACCAATCGTTACTCCTGTATCAAATAAACTGATAAGCTTCCCGTCTCGGATGATAAATTGTCTTTTTAATAGTAAATCACCCTCAATTTTCCCACCAGGCGTTTCATAAGATGCTGGTCCTGGCGAATAATCATAATAAACACTTGAAATAGGAGCTCGCCAATCATAGATATAAAATGTCTCATTTTTTTTATCCATAAAAGAAGCAATGCCAATATATATTTCTTCTGTGCCTTCCCCTTCCTCATCGAAATCAATTCTGCCAAAGTAAGGAGTATCCTTCAATTTTTGAAGAACCTTTTGTTGCTGATGAATTTGCCCATAAGTTCGTTCCCGTTCTCCAAGGAGCTCTGCTTGTTGTTTTATACTCGTAAAGGTTTCAATAACATCATCTGGTTCATCAAGGTTTACCGTAACATCCTCCCAAAAGGTTGAACGTAATTGACCAACATCACCGCCAATATTGTGAATGTCTTTTTCCATCACATTCAACTTATCGTCGATTTCCTTGCGAACAAAATCTATCCTCTTTTGTTCCTGGACCTTTTCTTTCGCTTCTTTATTACTCATATTGCATACACCCCTAATCAATTATCTTGACAAGCAGAACAATTATGTGATATCATTATAATAGATAAATTATATGTATTTTCCTGAAGATAAATTGATATCACTAAAAGATTCATTTATTTTAACATATTCCGAATTAATTTTCCACTTTAATAAGCATAGACATCCCATAGCCTTTACGGATATGGGATTTATTATGTGTATTTATATTTTTGCCATCTTGCGTTTGAATGAAACTCCTTCTCTCCTCTTTAAATATATATAGAGGAAAAAGAAAAATATCCCACTAAAAGCTCGTAAAAATCCAGAAATATTCATCGCTGTATAAATATTCGTTGTTTCTAAAAGAAATACACCAAATTGTGGCGCAATAAAAGCAACAAACGCAAGTAAAATATTATAATTAGAAATACATAAACTGCGATTATCCTCATTTGTCACATCTAATAATTGATTAAATAGCATTAAGACAGTACCTGACACAAATAATCCAGCAAATATATTCGTTATTACAAGAAAAACAAGATTGGTTGAAAAGATCGTGATGAATGGGGCGATTGCCATTCCAAGCGATACTAAGATTAGCATCTTTGCATTGGAATGTTTATCTGCCATTCTTGCCCACCATTTAAAACTAATAATTTGACCAATTGAA
Organism: Niallia sp. HCP3S3_B10; assembly: GCF_052064465.1. NCBI lineage: Bacteria > Bacillati > Bacillota > Bacilli > Caryophanales > Bacillaceae > Niallia > Niallia sp. HCP3S3_B10. Next base: position 28,242 of record NZ_JBQHVO010000028.1, read on the forward strand.
TTAGCAACGGCAAATAAACTGATCCATAATCCTGTAGCTCCAGCGTATTTTATTTGATAGATACTAAACAAGGTCCAACACATTTGCCATGCAAAATTAAAAAACAAGGCGCTAATGATAAAATATAAAAAAGCTTTATTTCTAAACACAGAAATCCCAAAATGCGTAGACCTTTTTTTAGGCAATTCTTTCTTTTTGGGCTCCACATGCTTCTTCAAATAATTTATTTCAAGCAAACCTAATACAAAAGCTAATAAATATAATCCAACAAAAGGAATTGGATCTGTTTTATCAAAAAATTGAAGAAATATGCCAATAAAAAAAGTAGAGATCATCCCGATTAAAGTCATCATTTTATTTCTTGTGCTAAAAAAACCACTTCGTCTATCTTCTTGAATAATGTCCCCTATAAATGCCTGCCAGCTTAAATTCGCAAAGGAAAAAGGAAAATTCATGATCCCAACCAAAACAATAAAGACGATTACTTGATATTTATCAGGTATAAAAACGACTAATGCAATACCAACTAAAAAAAGCCTTGCAGCTAAAAAAGAATACACGGTAAACATCTTCTTCTCCTGAAGCCGATTAATGATCAATGAACCAATAATCATCGCAAACATTCCAATAAATGGAGGAAGCGAGCTAATTAAACCAACTTGATAATTGGTTGCTCCTAAAACACTTATTGCAAAGAGTGGAAAATAGTTATTAGAGATGTTCAAAATTATCGTTGTGTAAACTCCATTCTTGATGCTTAGCCTTTCATTTTCTGAATTCGTCTGTTCTGATTCCATCATTCCTATATCATCCTTTTTCTTATCAAAATTATTTCAATTTCTGAAATATTCATTGTTATCATACTCTCATCCTTCTTAACCTGCAAGCCTTTTTTAAAAGAATTTGATGAAATATTTTTGAACATTTAGAGCCTTTTTATAAGCAAAAAAAACAGCTTCAAACATCCGTATTTCAGCCAAAGAATTATAGATTCTTTGGCTTTAGAGATTATCTATTATAGTATTTTTCTGCCTTTCTTTTTAAAGACAAAAAGAGGCTGGGACAAAACTAAATAACTAGTCTTTAAAGACGAACAATCTTTAATTTAGCTCTTAAATAAAGCTACTTTCTCATGATGGTTATCTATGTTTTTTAATATAGTTAAGTGTAAAAACTCAGTCGTTCCATTGCGCTACAGACGCACGATGCGCCGGGGAGGAAGCTGAGCCTCGCATGCGAGGGCACTGAAAAAGTCTAGTTCTCCAAATAAAATGAGGTTTTATTTATTTGAAAGCGAATAATAAGTTGGTTTGGAGAGGCGTCCGCTCGACTCCTACGGGAGATGCGAGAAAGTCCGAGACCCTGCAGGAGCGTAGCGACGAAGCGGCTCGGCGCTCGCCCCGTGGAAAGCGAGCGGTAAGCCTCGGAAAACAAAAATCTACACTAAGTTAGAATGGTTTGGTAACTACCGATTCACCAGGTAATTCACTTTTTCAGTGGCCTCCTCTCATGCGCTGCGGGGTCTTAGCCTTTCCTCTATTTCCCGCAGGAGTCGAGCGTCCTCCGCTTCATTTCACTTCGTTTTTAAACCTTTTTCTAAAAAAACAAACACGAACTTTTATGTAATATAATTACATTTTAGTCCGTGTTTGTTGTTGGTTGAAATACTTATGTCCCAGCCTTTTTTATTTCACATTATTCTTCTACTGATTCCTCAGTTTCAGTTGTTGTTGTAGAACCTTTTATATAATTATAATCATCACGATTAATTGGCGTGAATCCATCCGGCTGATGGAATCTTAATAAATCTTTCATGACAATGTTGTCTGATGCTTGTAATTCTGCAGCAGCTGCTTCTGCTTGTTCAGCACCTTGTTCTGCATCAACTAACTCGCCCTCAGCATTATAATAGTTATCACCAATTTTTGTTAGGGTTGGAGACACAAAGTCACCATTTCTAAATGGAACTGTTTCACGATGCTGTTCAGATAGTAAATCAGAACCTACTTGTAAATAATCCTTTGTATCAATACCTAGAAGATGCATTAATGTTGGCATAACATCTACTTCGCCACCAAATTCACTTACTACATTTCCTTCTACACCTGGTACATGGATAAATAACGGTACTCGCTGTAGCTGTGTGTTCATAAATGGTGTTACTTCATCGACGCCAAGCACTTGAGCCATTGCTTTATTATGATTTTCAGAAATACCATAATGGTCACCGTACATAACAATAACTGTATTATCATATAATCCAGATTCTTTTAATTCTTCAAAGAATAAGCGAATCGATTCATCTAAATAATGAGCTGATTGGAAATAATGGTTTACGGCATTATCACCAAAGTCCCCTGCTGGGAAGTCCGTATCGCCTTCATCCATTTCGAATGGATGGTGGTTGGATAACGTAATAAACTTCGTATAAAAAGGCTGCTTTAATCCTTCAAGTAAAGGCATACTTTGTTCGAAGAACGGGATATCCTTCATTCCATAATTTTTCGTATTTTCCTCTGACATATCATAATACTCAGCATCAAAGAAATAATCGTACCCTATCGTTTTATACATTTCATTACGATTCCAGAAAGTTTTATAGTTACCATGGAACGCAGCAGAAGTATATCCTTCCCCTTTAAGAATGGCGGGTGCTGATTGTAAGGTATTTTGTGCTTTATTTACAAAAACAGCTCCTTGAGACATTCCATATAAGGAATTCTCCATCATGAATTCAGCATCAGAGGTTTTTCCCTGCCCTGTTTGATGGAAAAAGTTATCAAAATAGAAAGTATTATCATCTTTAATTAACGAGTTTAAAAACGGCGTTACTTCTTCTCCGTTTAATTCATAATTAATAATAAAGCTTTGCAGTGATTCCAATGAAACGTAAATAACGTTTTTACCTTCAGCCGCACCAAAATATTTATCATTTGGCTCAGCATAATTAGCACTTATAAAGTTTTGCACTTCAGTAATATCACTGCTATCGGCTAAAGCTCTTTGACTTTCAGATCTAGCGTTTTGCACGATATCATAAATGGTAAAGTTGTATGCGCCTAAATATTTTACTAAATAATTTCTATCAAATGAACGACTTAATAATTGCGGGCGATCTGCCTCTGCTAATCCTAAATTGATAACAAATGTCAAAATAGCTAGTGCAAAAACAGATTTTGCTGCTCTTCTATTTTTTTGTATCGTAGGTTTATACGCTTTTGTTGCTAGTAAGACGATTAAAATAATAACATCTAGGAAATAAAGAATATCATAGGGTTTAAGTAATGATAAAATACTGTCACTTAACTGTCCACCATTAACTTTTACCTGCATTACAACTGGAACTGTTATAAAGTCTGTAAAGAATCGATAATACACAATGTTTGCATACAATAAAGCAGACATTAACGCTGTATTAATCGTAATATAAACAGGCTGTGCTTTCCCTTTAACAAATAAAGCAAGTCCGATAAAGAGAAGTGCAGAGCTTAATGGATTAATAAATAATAGAAATTCCTGCATAGGTCCTTGTACACCAATGCTGAACTCTACCTTATATCCAATATACGTTTTCATCCAAAATAAAAATATGGCGATTAAAAAGAAAGAAGAATGTTTAGATAACATTTTACGAAATAATTCTGCTGTACCTTTCAATCCCGTTCACCTCAATTCAAAATTTACAATTTCTAAAGTAATTTGTTTATTTTCCCTTAATTAGTGCTACCTTATCTACATATGTTACTGCCCTTCCTTTTGTTCATCCTAGTTAAGAAGTAGCAGCTAATGAAAATGCCGTTATCCATTATAACATATCATTTTCAAAATGGTTATTCCTTTTACTTCCTATTAATAGAAATTTACTTAAAGTAGATTTCAAATTAATCACATCTTACATTAAATTAATGAATATTTCCAGCAATATCTATATTTATACGAAAAATAGGGCTAAAAGAACAGAATTTGTGTTTTTTCGACAAGAATGAATAATAGCAGATATTTTCTAAAATGAAAATGGTAAATACTCACAGCCCTCTCTTTCTTCCCCAATCATAAGTATGATAAACAGCGAACAAGCATATTTAATATTCATTTATTTAATAGTATAATGGTGTAGATAGTAAAAGGAGGAATTTCATTTGATACATATTGATCAAAAAGAATATTTAGCTCTATTAGAGCAATTGCTTAATGTCACTAGTCCATCAGGGAATACAGAAACAATTATTCAATTTATAGAGAAATATTTAAAAGAGGCCAATATTTCTACTTATCAAAATAATAAAGGAGGATTGATTGCGACACTTCCTGGAAAAATTACAGACAAACAGCGCATGCTTACTGCACATGTTGATACACTTGGGGCGATGGTAAAGGAAATCAAACCGAATGGCAGACTGCGCTTAGATTTAATTGGCGGTTTCACATACAATAGCATTGAAGGAGAAAATTGTATAATCGAAACTTCTTCTGGTATGACATATACAGGAACAATCCTTCTTCATCAAGCATCTGTCCATGTATATAAAGAAGCCAGAACGCTTGAGCGTAATCAAGCCAATATGGAAGTTCGCATTGACGAAATGGTTAAGAATCAAGAAGAAGTGAATAACCTTGGCATTGCTGTGGGTGACTTTGTATCTTTTTACCCACGTGTAGAGGTTACTCCTTCTGGCTTTATTAAATCAAGACATTTAGATGATAAAGCGAGTGCAGCGATTCTTTTACTATTAATAAAAAAATTGAAAGAAAATAACATTGAATTACCGTATACAACAAACTTTCTTCTTTCGAATAACGAGGAAATTGGCTATGGCGGAAATTCCAATATTCCTGTAGAAACTGTTGAATATATGGCTGTTGACATGGGAGCAATGGGAGATGGTCAATCAACAGACGAGTACACTGTATCCATTTGTGTGAAGGATTCAAGCGGACCTTATCATTATGCTTTAAGAAAGCATCTTATTCAATTAGCAGACAAGCATGAAGTACCATACCAACTAGATATTTATCCATATTATGGATCTGATGCTTCTGCTGCCATTCGATCTGGTCACGATATCAAACATGCGTTGATTGGGCCAGGAATTGATTCCTCACATGCCTATGAACGTACACATTTTTCTTCTGTTGAAGCAACAGGAAAATTAATTTATCATTATTTACTTAGTGAATTAGTCTAAATTGTTAACAAAAAGAGGATGACATTATCATGTCATCCTCTTTTTGTTATTCTGGTCTTTTGCCCTTTTGCAAATCTTTCATTGTTAATCCAAAATCCATTTGAAAATGGGGATAATCCTTAAAATTAGCCCAGTCTCCTCCCCACTGAAAACCTAATTCTTTTGCTATTTCCACCACTTCCATCCAATCACTTTTGCCATTTCCATTCCCATCATAGTCCATATCCCAGATGACTACACCGTTAATATCTAAAAGAGCGAAGTCTATTGCTAGTCCATAATTATGATAAGACTCCCCGCCCTTTGCATTGGTTACAATTGAACCATCTGTCGTTCTTCCTTGCTCATATAAACGATCTTGCTCTTCTATACTTCTAAAGTCCTCTGTAATGACAGTCCGAATTCCAATATCACCTGCCTTTTGAACAAGGATATCTTTCTTTTCCTTTACAATAGGATTCAATTCAGTAGGCATTGGCACATCACTATAGTCTCTTTCAGGCACATTTAATTTCCAATATATTAGAAGAATAAAGATAAAAATTAATAATATAAAAATGCTTCTGCCATGCTTCTTTCTTTTTTTTCGCAAAATTACGCTCCCATACTTCTGATGTTGTTTTCATTCATTAAGCCGATGATTTTGGACGGATAGTTAATTTTTTGGGGACATGAAATAGATGCCAGATCATGGACAGAAGGATTCCCCTTTTCTAGATTTGACATGCCAATACAGCCACTGACTTATCCATCCCGTCTCTACCATATTTTAATGTAAATATTCAAAGCGAGTAGTGCTTCCAGTCTGTCCAGCAATAACCTCTAATCTAACTTCCATTCGATCCTTTAATTCAGGAACGTGGGAAATGACCCCGACTAATCGTCCTGCGTTTTGGATATCCATCAGTGTTTCAATTGCTTGATCTAGCGACTCTGGATCTAGCGTTCCAAAGCCCTCATCAATGAACATCGTTTCCAGTGAGATTCCACCAGCAAAATTTTGTACGACATCACTTAAACCTAATGCTAAGGATAATGCTGCCTTAAAACTTTCTCCTCCTGATAATGTTTTAACATGCCTTTCTTGTCCAGTATATTGATCAAATACGAGTAATTCTAATCCACTTTGCACATTTCCCTTTGATCGATCACTCTTTCGGACAAGCTGATATCGCCCACTAGTCATTTTTTTAAGTCTACTGTTCGCTTGAAGTAATATTTCATCTAAAAAGGATGCAAGAACATAGCGCTCAAATGTAATTCTTTGTGCATTTTGACCTCTTGAAATATCATATAAATGCCCAACAAGATTAAATTGATTTTCTAATTCTTTTACTTTCCGGTTTATTTCAAGTACTTGTGCTTGGATTTCTTTATTATCTTTTTGTTTTATTATCATATTTGTATGCTCTTGCTGGAATCTATTTTCTTCTTCCACTATTCTTGTTAGCTTCGTTTCGAGCTCTTCTATATTTGGAACCGCAATATCTTTAAGTGCAACTTCTAAATCCTTTAAGCGATCAGAAGCAGAACGACACTCTTCTCGATATGCTTGAACCGCTGCTTTTAGCTTTTCTACTTCTTGTTCCTGCAATTTACTTTCTGCATAGGATCGATAGGTTGGAAACCCTTGCTTTGCCATTTTTTCTAAGAATATATCCCTTTCTGTCTGTAAGCTTTCGGATAGCTGCCTAATTTGTTTTTCTAGGCTTTCTAAACGAACTAACTCCTTTTGTGATTTTTCTTTCGTATTCTGCAACTTTTCTTGAGCTAAAGCAAATTGAGCTTCCAATTTTTCTAACCGCAGCATACTTTCTTGCGATACTTTTTTATATTTGGGTAATTCTCTCAAGTCGGCCGGAATCGTATCCTGCATTTTTTTTAAGGTTGTATTTTGTTCCGTATATTCAATAGTTGTTTCTCTTATTACTTCTGTTGTTTGTTCAAGTAGTGCTTGCACTTCTTGAAATTGCACTTCAACATCAGATAGAGACAACTTCATTTTTTCCATCTCTATTGTTTGCGCCTCTAATTTCTTTTGCTCAAGACTCAATTCCTGCAATTGATTTTTAATTGTATTTGCTGTTATCTCGCTATCCCCATCACTAAATAAAGGATAGACATCGACAACCTTTTTTAGCTTATTCTTTGCATCTTCTGTATACCATTTCCATTGTGTATTGGCCTCAAGCCAAGCAGTTTCTGCTTTTGTTTTTTCTTTTTCTATGCTTTCAAGATCCTTTTTTGCACTTTTTCGATCCTCCTCAGAGAAATCTTCGGTATGAAGATGATTTGTTGCTGGACTTGGATGATGTACACTTCCACAAACCGGACATGCTTCATCCACTTTTAAACTTGCTGCTAAAATAAGCGATTGGTTGGCAATCCACTTATTTTCAAGTTCTTCTACTAATGCTTTTGCATCATCATATCTATTTAATACTTGATCTAGCAATTGTTTTTTTGAATTGGCATCAGACTTTCGTTTCATGCTAGTATGTTCTACTTCCATATATTCATTTATTCTTTCTAATATAGTTTGCAGATTCCGAATTTTATCTTTATTATCTAGAAGTAATTCCTTCATACCGTCTAGCTGTTTTATCCGCTCTTTATACTTTTGAATATTAATCTCTTTTTCTTTTCGTTGTTTTTGAAGGATTTCTTGTTTAGAAGCTTGGCTTTTCATCGCTTTTGTTAATTGATGGAGCTTTCCTTCTACTTCCGCATACTGCAGAACATCCTTTTCCATATTTTTCAATTCAACAAGGTAATTAGCTAATTGTTTACGCTCTTCTTCTTTCGTTAACTCTTCCTTATATAGTTGATCTGCTTCCATTAGTTGTGCTTTAAGCGCTTCTATAGATGTTCGAATTGCCTTTTCTTCTACTTTTCTATCATCAATTTGTCTTTTTAAGTGATGACAAATTTCCTCTTGCTGTGCAAGGACGGCAGCTTTTTGGGCTAAATCGATTTTCTTTTCTATTTCTGTATATTCCGTTTTCTGACTTTCCAATTCCTTTAAACGTGTGGAAAGATCTTCTTTTAACTTCATTTGCTTAATTATCGATTCTGCTTCAAATAAATGCTGTTTAATGACATCTCGTTCTTTATTTTTCTCGTCGACCTTCGTTTGTAATCTTCCTACCTCTTTTTCCATCGACTCTATTTCTCGCTCTAATAGCGGGAGAATGGCGACATCGTTCTCACTATCTTGTGCCATTTGTGCAATTAAATCTTTATTAAATACTGCAGCTATTTTAGATAGTGAATTTGTTCGTAATATTACCTTTTGCTCAACTTCCTTTTTTAGTCCTTGTGCCTGCTCCTTTAGTTTATCTTCAATACGCTTATACATTTCTGTATGGAATAAACGTTGCAAGATATTCTCTTTTTCTTTACTGTCTGATGTAAGTAATTTGCGAAATTCCCCTTGTGGAATCATCAGTATTTGGCGAAATTGATTGCTATCAATTTGCATAATTTCCTTCACTTTTTCATCTACATCACGAACAGAGGAAGCAACAAGCAATTCCTTTCCTTCTTCATCGAATGTAAAGAGTTCAGCTTTCGCACCAATTGTCGTAAATCCATCTCCTCTTTCTTTTTTCTTCTCTTGCTGAGGAGATCGAGTGATGAGATAACGTTTTTCCTTTAATTTAAATTCAAAACTGACTTCTGTTAATAAGGAATCATCGGCAAATTGACTTCTTAATTCTTGCCCATTGCGATCTTCCCCGCTGGCTTTGCCGTAAATAGCATAGCTAATCCCATCAAAAATAGTAGTTTTACCTGATCCTGTTTTTCCAGAGATGACAAACATTGTACGATTGCCTAAAACAGTAAAATCAATAACCTCTTTGTGAGCATATGGACCAAATGCCTGCATGGTTAGTTTTAATGGTCTCATTTTCGTCCCTCCTCTCTTAGAACTTGATTAATAACACTCGCCATCCAATCCTTTTTCTCTTCTGAAAAGGTTGCAGTAGTCATTTCTTCGTAAAAAGATGCAAATAATTCCAGTTCATTTTGCTGTATTTCCTTTTGCACTTGCAAAACAGACTTATCTTTTCGATCTTTGTTTTCTATTTTTCTTTCTAAGTGCAGAACATTTGGGTAGACTTGTCTTAGCTTTTGGATTGGATCAAGTATCGCTCCTTCATCAAGCAAAGTTATTTTCAAATAATCATCTACTTTTTGTTGCTGATAAAAATTTATATCTAGCAGTTCTTCTATATGACCTTCTAGCTCTCTCATATCTTTCTCCGGTGTTAGCGCATGATATTTTTGCGTAAAATTCCCTTTTTCATCCATTTCAATAATGGACACAGATTTCTTTTGCTTCGCTTCGGAAAATGAATATTTCATTAAGGAGCCTGAATATTTAACCGTTTGATGATTAATAGCCTCCGGGCTATGCAAATGACCTAAAGCACTATAAGCAAAGGGGGCAAACAATTCAGCTCCGACACAGCCTGATCCACCGACAGATAAAATCCGCTCCGAATCAGATGTTTTCCCCCCCAGTACAAAGCTATGTCCAATCAACACATTTGGTTCATTAATCTGCAAATTATTTTCCATTTTACCAATAATGGCTTTCATTGCGTCATGATGATTTAGAATCGAATCATCCTCTAGCATTTTTCTGACTACTACTGGCTCGCAATATGGTACTAAGTAGAAATTAACCCCAGCTAAAGACACCGGTGAAAAGCTATTTTCGATTTTTCCATTTAAATAAAATTGATTTTTCTGGTACCAAGAACTTCCGAAAGATAATCTTTCTGCACTATCATGGTTTCCAGATATAGCAAGTATTGGTGTATTTAGCTCAACATTAATAAAATATAAAACCTCATCCAGTAAATTAACGGCATCTGTAGGCGGAATGGAGCGATCATATAAGTCGCCTGCAATAATGACAGCATCTGGCTTTTCTTTCTCTACCAGCTCCATAAATTGTTTCAGCATAAAGCGTTGATCTTCTGTCATGTATAATCCATGAACTAATTTCCCCAAATGCCAATCGGCAGTATGAATAAATTTCACTATTTTCACCTCTAAAATTTTTTATGAAAAAGCATTTTTGGCTGTTTTCGTAAAGTTTGTTGCTATATCTGCACCCTGTATACACTTCGTTTACAATCGGGCGCTACATTCTAATCTCATCAGATTGTACGTATATGCAGAGTGCTTCTTATTACTAATAATTTTTGTAACCCTTTGAAAATGCAACTATTTATAAGCTGCATTTACGCTTATTATTTACTTCAATTTATTCCATGCAGTAAAGTCATAATGCATTTACATGGAGATAAAAGCATATATTCTATCATTATAGCAAACATTTTGTAAGAGAAGGAATGAGAGAAAAAGTAAACCAATTATTTCTATTTACATAAATCTAATAGAGCTGGTTATATATAATGAGGGATATGGTATAGAAAAAGGTCAGACCTTTTAAGAGATCTGACCTTTTTTATATGAGGAATGCTATTATTATATTTTAGTAACGTTAGCAGCTTGAGGTCCACGAGCACCTTCTACTACTTCAAATGAAACGTCTTGGCCTTCTTCTAAAGATTTAAAACCTTCCACTTGAATCGCTGAATAGTGAACGAATACATCATTTCCGTCTTCTGCTTCAATAAAACCAAATCCTTTTTCTGCATTAAACCATTTAACTTTACCGTTTTTCATGTGAAAAAATCCTCCTAAAAAGCTTTGCTAGCTTCATCTTTTAATTACCATTTTCATCGCATAAGCATTAAACTATTAATCTCTTAAAATATAAGTTCGATCAATAAATAACATACTAAATACGTTAATAACGGTTAATGTAAATTTAACATTTTTAACTATTATTGTCAATAGAAAACCCTTTCATTTTTCAAACAATTATAATTAATAGAGAAGCTCTTTCATTCTATCCTTTTATTAATTCGGGTAAACTTTGAATTGATTTGATCATAATATCCAGTTTCGTTTCAATTCTATTCAGCAAATAGAAACTGATTACAATTGGAAATCCAACTTGGCTTATAAATGAAATCAAGTCTTCCATTATAAGTTCCTCCTCATAGTATCTCTTTATTACCTTAGGGCTACTGGCATGGAAACCATTAGCCCTTAAGCAATTTGTTCAAAAACCGTTACTAATCGTTAAATCTCATAATCAGTTACATTTCTTTCAACAAGGCGTATTCCTTTCACTGCAATTAATTCTCCGTTCGCACTGCTTAATGCATTAGCTGAAATAATACTTTGCATGACTGTTGATACTTGTTCCGCATCTACTGGTTCAACAGGACTTTCAAGGGAAATTTTTGTTGACTTCCCATTACTCGTTTCAAAAGTTAACTCTAATGATTTCGCCATTTAAGATTCTCCTTTCATTCCTATTTAGGTGTTACTACGGCTGAATAATTTCTGAGACATCATTTCTTTCAATAGAAAATAAAGTATAAGTAACTAGCGATGATAAACTTGCTGCGATCTCAGCTAGCTGTTCAGGGGATGCCGTTTGCTTAACATTCCTAAACGTCTTTGTTACATAATTAGGATCCCCGTTTTCCTTCATACCATTTTGAAACGTTAGCTTAATACTTGATTCATTCCAAATTGCTTCTGCCATCTCCATCACCTCCTTTCACTCCCTAAATAGAGGAAAGGAAAGAAAAAGGACAGTGTATGAATAAATAAGATGATTTTTTCTTAGAGTGTTTTCTGTCATAGGTTATGTAACAATCATTTTTCTTCCTTAGTACATATGCTAGTAATATAGAATAAAAGGAGGGAAAATACTGTGGAATGGTTACAATCTTTTTTACTTGACCATTATTATATATTAGTACCGGTTCTATGGATCATCGGCTATGCTCTTAAGCAAACGCCAATAATACCTGATTGGTCTATCATTTGGATTCTTCTCCTAGCATCTATTGTATTAGCCACTTTTGCATATGGATTTAGCTTTGAAGCAGTTACTAACGGCATTATAGCTGCAGGAGTATCTGTATTCGGACACCAGCTTGTCAAACAGACAGTTAAGGATAGAACGAAATAGTTCTATTCTATAGATACATGGTAAAGGGATGATTACATGTTTTTGCTAAAAAAGAGCCGATCTTCCTTTTGTTTATACAAAAAGATCGACTCTTTCTATTTATAGCTAATTATAATGTAAAATGGGACACAGTTTTTTGAAGCCTTGATGCAATTTCCGATAACCTTTTAGCTGAATCTGTCATCTCGGTCATAGATGCTAACTGCTCCTCTGTTGCTGCAGACGTTTCTTGTGTAAAGGAAATACTTTCTGCCGAAATTTTATAAACACTTTCCATAATCCGCTTCATTTCATTGCTATTTTTTGATAGCTCTTCTATTTCATTCGTTACTTCTTGTACATTTTCTGATACATCGGAAACAGATTGAAAAATTTCTTTAAAGGCGATACTTGTTTTTTCCGTTTCTAAGAGACCTTTACTTACAATCGAGTTAGTATTATTCATGCCATCAACTGCCAGGCTTATTTCCTTTTGAATCGTATCCGTTACATGTTGAATTAAATGGGCAGAATTACTGCTCTCTTCAGCAAGTTTTCTAACCTCGTCTGCCACAACAGAAAATCCTTTACCATGTTCTCCTGCTCTTGCAGCTTCGATGGCTGCATTTAATGCCAATAGATTTGTTTGCTCTGCGACATTCGTTATTAATTCAGCAATTTTTTTAATTTCTACAGACTTTTCTTCCAGCATTTTGATGGTCAGGGAGGAATCTTCAACAGAATAACTTATGTCCTTCATTTTATGAACCACATCATCAATGGAGCGATTACCGTCCTTTGCCTTCTGCATGGAGCCAGTCATTTTTTCTTTCATACTGAAACTACGTACGGTTATTTCTTCCATGCTTTTATTCATAAGACTGTAATTCTCAACTGCAATTTGAAATTGGTTTAATTGGCTCTCCACTTGTTCTACCGTTTTTTCTGAAATACTAGAAACCTGTTCCGCCACAATCGCCGTTTCTTTTGCACTATTTTCCATTTCCGTACTACTGGCAGTAACGATATTAGCTGTCTCTCTTACCTCCTGGATAATTAAGCCTAATTCATCGTTCATTATACTTAATGATTGGACCATTTCTCCAAATTCATCATTTCGCTTTCCTTTCACTTCTTGCTTTGTAAGATTCCCTTCACTAACCTTTTTGATAATACGAGAAGAATCTCTCATGCCTCTTGCTATCGTTCTACTAATCCACACAGCAAGTATGACTGCTGAAATCATCGCAAAGGCACTTATTGCAAGGACTATATAAATATAAATCTTTGTTTCACTTTCTACTTTGCCTCTTATTTCACTCATTCTTGTTTCTTCATATTTAATTAACTGATCTGTTTGATTACTAAATTCAGTACGAATGTCATTAGACTGATTAATAAGGGAAAGATAATTTTCTTCATTTTCTAAAATTTTTTCCTGGACTGCCTTGTCACCTAGAACTAAAAAATCAGCTTGAAGCTTTTGGATGCTTTCAAATAAGTCTTTACTAGTAGCATCGTTTTCCATACTATTTAATGTATCAAAATCATTCACCAGTCTTTTCGAACTACTATCATAATTTGTCAGATAGGAGGTTTCTCCTGTAAGTAAATATCCATTTATACCATCTGATTGGAGCAACATGTCTATTTTCATGTTTTTTAAGATGATTACCTTATTTACTTGCTGATCAATCACATTTGTGTAGTTTTTATCAACCTTTGCAATTTGTGTTATAGAGAGAGTCGCAATTAATAAAATACATATAATAACTAAGAGAAAACCTAGCCCCAACTTTTTTGTAATTGTAAATCTCATAACCTTCTCCCTTCTATATTAACCAATTAAGATTTTTAAGAAATTAATGACTTTTTCTATTATTCTATGATGATTATTCTATTATACTAGCAATTAAGACTTTTTTACTAGATAGTTTTTTAGTAAAAAAATTTTTTCCATCGTTACAGATTTACTCCAACATAAAAAACTAGCAGGAATTCACACATGAATTCCTGCTAGTTTAGCGATATTTACCTTAATGGACAGTGCTTAATTTTTTTGCCAGCTTCTTGTAATTGAAATACATAGAAATTCGCCAAGGTACTATCATACAGAAAGCTAGCATCCAGAACATGCCTCCTAATGGTCCCACATCAATTGAACTGCTTAAAATAAATTTAGCAACAATTCTAATGGCTAATAGTCCAAATAAAATATAGACAAATGCTTTCGAATTAATTAAATATATATCCTGATCCTTAATTTCAAACTTTGTTGTTTTAATTAAAAGAAATGAGAATAATATTCCCGCAATGGCTGCTTCCAAAATTTCCTGTCCAGTAATCCGAAAATAAGGAAAAACAAACATAAGTGCACCTGTACTCATAAAAAATGGAGGAAGAATAATCTTTTTTGGTGAAACTGGCTTCGTAGCCGCTTTCATTCTTAACACCATAAAAAAGACACCCATAAACACTGCGATACATGTTGAAATTATGACAGAAGCCATAGAAAAAACCCCTTTACTTACCTTTTATCTCATAATAATATTTTTAATCTTACCATCAAGATTAGTCCTCTGTCCATTTTTTATAGAACAACAGTGTCTAATTAACGGCAAAAAAAAACGGATACGATAAACATATCCTTTAATACTACACAATCGTTATTTTAAAACTCTATTTATTGCATCTAGTACACGTGTATCATCAAAAGGCTTTACAATAAAATCCTTTGCACCTGCTTCAATTGCTTCAACGACCATTTTTTGTTGCCCCATTGCAGAACACATAATTATTTTTGCCTGCGGAAATTCTTGTTTTATTTCTTTAACAGCGTCCAATCCGCTCATCTCTGGCATTGTAATATCCATTGTGACCAAATCCGGATCTAATTCACGATACAATCTTACTGCTTCTTTCCCGTTTTCTCCTTCACCAACTACTTCATGATTTGATTTAGTTAAAATATTTGAGAGAGTAATTCTCATAAACTTTGCATCATCCACAATCAATATTCTAGCCATCTTGCTTCCTCCTCAACACCCAAAAACAAAAAATCTATTAATATAAATTTATTTACTATCCCTTATTTCAATATAGCGAATCTTTATGATAATTTCAATCTATTTTGTCATAATATATGACAAACCATGGCATGTATGTGTCTAACTTTTTGAGATTTTAAACGAATTTTCTATCCTACTTTTTAACTATCATTATACAGGAACATAAGACTATTAAAAGCCTTGAAAATCGCCAAATATTGGTGAAATGACGCGTGTTAACCATTTCATTCCATCCATATATAACAATATACCCATTAAAATCATACAATAACCACCAATTTTCATCCAATAATGACTATACTTTTTTAGCTTGTTCAAATGTGAGACAAAATAAGACAATAAGATAAACGGAAAAGCAAATCCAAGAATGTAGGCTGTTAAATATAGTAAGCTCGTTTCTGGATGAAGGCTTGCTAATGATAAAACTGTTGCTAGAATTGGACCATTGCATGGAGTCCAGCCTGCTGCAAAACTTAAACCGATTAAAAAGGAGCCAAGATACCCTGTTGGTCTTGTTTTAAAGGAAAAACGATATTCTTTCATCAACCACTTAGGCTGCCATAACCCAATTATCATGAGACCAAACAAGATAATAAGAATGGATCCTATCTTTCTAACTTCTTCTTGATATGTCTTAAAGTATGTCCCTATGAAGGACGAACCGAAACCGAGCGTTATAAAAATAAGTGAAAACCCTAAAAGGAATAATAGTGTATGCCAAAAGCTAGCATTTTTAATGATACTTCCCTTTTCAAGCTGCCCAATTGACATTCCAGTAATATAGGATAAATATGCTGGATATAATGGTAAACAGCATGGAGAAATAAAACTTAAAAAACCTGCACCCAAAGCTATAAATAAATTTATATCAACCATTATTTATTTCTCACCTTCTCCCATATATTAACTATATGCTTGTTCAATCTGTTTATGTACTTTTCAATATTTTTGCATTTACTTCCAAAAATAGATATAATTAAATAAATCATTTTCAAAAAAATAGAAACTTGCATTAGTGGGGATACTTCCTACTATCTTGTATGAGTAAATTAATATCAAACTATGTTTCCTAACGATTTCACAACTATTAGAGTAACAGGATTAATATACGGAAAGGACCATATACCATGCTAAAAAAGCAATTACTAACTCAAATTGAATTAAAACGGTCAGAGCTAATTGAAATTGCTATGAAACATGGTTTTTCATCGTCCTCAGCCATTATATGCAGTCAAGAATTAGATGTATTACTAAATAAATATAATGAAATGAATCTAAAAAAAGAATTTCCTAACTTTCGAAAATCAAAAGAGCAATGGAATGTTTAAGCAAAAAAACCGAAGTTAACCGCAAATACTGCGGAAATCTTCGGTTTTTTATTCGCTTAAAAGGCTTTTTGCTATTTTAAGTAAGTTCTACTTGATGCTCTACCGTTTCTTCAATAGAATCTGCCGCTCCATTTTGAAGAAGATACATTTTATAATACAATCCCTTTTGCTGAAGCAATTGCTGATGATTACCTCTTTCAACAATATTTCCTTTATGAAGGACAAGAATTAAGTCCGCATCTTGAATAGTAGAAAGACGATGAGCAATTGCAATTGTTGTTCTACCTTTACGCATTTTTGATAAGGCAAACTGAATTGCCTCTTCTGTTTCTGTATCAATATTTGCGGTTGCTTCATCCAAAATCAAGACTTTCGGATTGGTCAAGATTGTGCGCGCAAACGCAATAAGTTGGCGCTGTCCGCTAGAAAATGCAGAACCTCTTTCCACCACTTTATGATTATATTGATCCTCTAGCTTTTCTATAAACTGGTTCGCTTGCACAAATTTTGCCGCTTCGATTACTTCTTCGTCCCGAACTTCCCTATTATATAGACGGATATTATCCTTTACTGTCCCATAAAAGAGGAACGGATCTTGTAGTACCAAGCCCATTTTCTCGCGGAGTTCATGCTTGCTGAAGGTCTTTAACGATTTGCCGTCAATAAGAATATCCCCTTTTCCAAAATCATAAAACCGCATAAGTAGATTAACAATCGAGCTTTTTCCACTTCCGGTATGCCCTACTAATGCAACAGTTTCTCCTTCGCGAGCAGTAAAGGAAATATTTTTCAATACATCTTGTTTGCCATCATAGGAAAATGTAACATTTTTGAATTCAATAACTCCATTTTCAATTTTATTCTTGCTATCGGGCACAAGAGTTGGCTCTAAATCTTCCTCATCCAAAATAGTAAATACGCGAAACGCAGATACAATTGCTTGTTGGTATAGCGATAAACGCATCATCATATTATTTACAGGTTCGAAAAAACGGTCTAAATAGCTAACAAACGCGTATAATACACCGATTTCAATTGGATTCGTAAAAGAAGATATTCCAAAATAACTTAACACAAGAATTAGACCTAAGACATAGACTAGATCTATTGCTGGTCTAAGCAATAAACCTTCAAGCTTTATATTCTTCATTCCTGCTTTATAGTGCTTTGTATTAATATCATCAAACTCCGCATTTAATCTTTTTTCTTGTCTGAATACTTGAATAATATTCATTCCCTGTAAAGATTCGCTAAGTTTCGCATTTAACTGGCTTAATCGTTCTCTAATATCCTGATAAAAGCTAGCACTATACTTTCGATACGTATAAATAATAAATCCAAGAATCGGCAGTAAAATTAAACAAATGGCACCGAGCTTTACATTTAACACAAACATCGCGATTACGATGCCAAATATCATAAATCCACTTTGAATAAAAGTCGCAAGAACGCTAACAAACATATCTTTAATTGCCTCTGTATCATTCGTGACTCGCGAAACAATACTTCCAGCGGGAATTTTGTCAAAAAAGCGTAGTCCTAGTGTATGAATTTTTGAAAATACATCAACTCGAAGCTGCTGGATAATGTATAACGCTATTTCTTGAAACTTAAACAATTGAAAATACATAATTACGACATTCATTATTTGAATAAGAATATAGGTTATGCCCAATACCGCTAATGGCTGTAATTCTAAATTTCGTGGTGTTAAATAATCATCAATAAATACTTTAATTAAGTACGGTCCTGCAAGTTCTCCCAATGTTGATAAAATTAGAAGAGCGAAAGCAATCATTACCGCTTTCTTGTGTGGTTTAATATAACGCAATAAACGAAACAATACTTTTCGCTGTTGTTCACTCGTCAATTTAATTGTCTTATCCATTTGTATCCCCCATGCTGACCATTACTTCTAAAGCTTGGCGATGGTACATCTCTTTATACCAACCATTTTCTTTCACAAGCTTTTGATGGTCCCCACTTTGAATAATTTGCCCCTCATCTAATACAATGATAAGGTCTGCATGCTCAATTGCACTTAATCGATGTGAAGTAATGATCGTTGTTTTCCCTTCCCTATTTTCCTTCAGGGCTGTTAAAATGGTTTCCTCGGTTTTTGCATCCACCGCTGAAAGGGAATCATCTAAAATAAGAATTTCTGGATTCATCAGAAGTGCTCTTGCAATAGAAATCCGTTGTTTTTGACCACCAGATAAGGAAACTCCTCTTTCTCCGACAACTGTGTCGTAGCCATCTGTAAACATAAGGATATCCTCATGAATATTTGCCAACCTTGCAGCCTCATGGATTTCTTTCTCAGAAGCATTCGGATTTGTAAAAGCAATATTTTCTCTTACACTAGCGGAAAAGAGAAAATGCTCCTGTGGTACATACCCAATCGAAACTCTTAATGCATCTATATCTATTTGTTTTATTTCTGTCCCGTTAATCATTATCTTTCCATCGTAATGATCATATTCTCTAAATAACAATTTTAAGAGTGTTGTTTTCCCAGCCCCAGTTTTCCCTACTATTCCAAGTGTCTGCCCTCGTTTTAAATGATATTGGATGTTTTGTAGAACGTCTACTTTCTTGTTATAGGAAAATTTTTTCAAATCGTACATAATGTCTCCTGCTGGAGGAGTCTTGATAGCTGCTGGATTATTGATAATATCAACTCTGGTTTCAAGCAACGCAGTAACTCGGTCGTAAGACGCTCTCCCTCTTTCCATAATATTAAAGAGCCATCCAAATGCAAGCATTGGCCAAATCAGTAGTCCCAGATAGGTAGTAAAGGAAACAAGCTGTCCTAAACTGAGTTCACCATTAATAACATAACGAGAGCCAAAAACAATCGCTAAAAAGAAAGAGATACTTACAATAATAGAGATGGTCGGATCATATAACGCATCCACACGAGCCACCTTAATATTCTTATCTACAACATCAAGAGAGGACTTACGAAAATCTTCTATATCTTCTTTTTCTTGCCCAAATGTTTTTAATACCTTTATTCCCGAAATACTTTCTTGTGTCTTATCATTTAAAGAAGAAAAAGCAGCCTGTGCTTGATGAAAATATTTATGTATTAATGAGCCATAATAGCTAGTCAATATTGCCATTAAAGGCATGGGTAATAAACAAATAAGCGTAAGTTTCCAGCTTATGGTTGTAGCCATTGCTATAATAACAAATCCGCCTGTTGCTAATGAATCAACTAGTGTAAGCACTCCCTGCCCAGCTGTTTGCTGGATAGCTTGAACATCATTTGTTGCATGTGCCATTAAATCCCCCGTGCGATTTCGCTGATAAAAGGACTGGGACATCTTTGTAAAATGACTATATAATTGATTCCTCAATAATTTTCCAAGCTTGACAGCTGATCCAAATATCATCACTCGCCAATAATAACGTAGCACATACATGGCTATAGCTGATGCAACTAGAATTCCTAACCACTGTAATAAAATGGACCAATTCAACGTCCTTCCTTGAATATGGTCAACTACAATACCAACTACTCTTGGAGGAATAAGCTGCAGAACTGCAACTAAAATCAACAGGAAAACTCCTCCAACATATGCCTTCTTCTCCTGCATAAAATACCATTTTAAATCGAAAAAAACTTTCAAACTTATACACCTCTTGTCTGTTGGAAACTAATTATGTAAAAATACCCTTCATTAGTTTAGCAAAATATTTAGGAACTGGAAAGAAATTTTATTATATTTTCAAAATATTTAATGGAGTAAAAATATTAGTTCTTTTAGGATGATATTACTTTATTAATCGTCTTTTTATCTAGTGTGTATGTTGCTTTATATTTCTCGATAATGTTTTGTCTATTTCCCGTCTCTCCCCCTAATCGAATATGTGTTCGTATATAAATTTAGTTTAATATCGCCATTGTTAGCTGTCAATACAAAAAGGAATAAATGTTCGAATAACTCATCTTTTGTAATATGGTTTAAAAAAATTTAATTAAATTAATTTTCTGTATATATGTTATAATAAAAAGGTTGTTTATTTAGAAATCAAATTTGTTAAAGGAGGCGTTCATTATGACAAACAAGCAATTTAATCATATCGATTCCAAGGGGAATATGCCTAATTAACAAAACTATTTAGGATTCCCCAAATTTGAAAAGGGGAAAAAATGATGAATACTGCCAAAGTAAAAATTGTAGAACTGAATGCTGATAATTGGTATACATGCTGTGGATTAAACTTATCAGAGGAACAAGCAAAATTTATGGAACCAAATGCTATATCTATCGCTCAATCTAAATTTGCACCAACTTTGAATCCGTTTGCTATCTATTATGAAGAGAATGTAGTAGGTTTTTTAATGTTCAATTCTTCAATCGAAGAACTTGGTGGACATTGGATATATAGAATCATGATTGATAAAGATTTCCAAGGACAAGGGATAGGAAAAGCAGCCACTTTATTAATGGTAGCGGAAATGAGAAAAATACCTGATCTCAAAAAAATTGTGGTTGGCTATCATCCCGAAAATAAAGCAGCCCATTCTTTGTATTCCAGTTTGGGGTTTATTGATAATGGAGATAGATTTGGGAAAGAAATGGCTGTTGTTAAAAATATAAAATAAAGCTTCTATCAGAATGGACATCTATCCTTACTGCAACTAAGGTTGGGACATAAACATTGCAGCTAACAATAAATACGAACGATTATGCGGTTAGTTTACATAATCGTTCGTATTTATATTTTAGAAAAAGGTTTAAAAATGAAGTGAAATGGAGCGGAGGACGGTCGACTCCTGCTGGAAGTAGAGCAAGCTTTAGACCCCACAAAACTTAAGCCGAGGAGCCTTTTTTTAATTTATTTACATTCTTTTTAAATAATCCAAAAAGGAATCCTTCATTTCATCTTTTAAATAGTTGCATCTATATTTTTCATATTTTTGGTCTGAATTAAGAGAAAAAAGATAGGTGGAATGTGGCATATTCACCTTTTCTCCTATCTAAAATAAACAGACCTTCACCAATTGTACTAACCTCAAAAAATTAAATTCTTTATTATAACTTTTAGCAATCAGTATAAATTTAGGAGAGGGTTTCTCATATTTCATTAATTAATTCGATAAAATCTTCAGCAGAAAGAACATTGAATGAATATTGTGATACATCGAACATGCCGCTTTTATAGTCATTTGAAATAATAAAGTCTGCGTTATAACCTATGGCACATTGCACAAACATTAAATCTGTTTTATCTTTAATCTCAGAAACATCATCCATATCTGCTATATTTACTGAACTACCATAATAAAATAATTTTGAAATGTAATTTAAAGTTTTCAATCTATCATTTTTATCATCGATAAATTTTCTAGCGAAATTTTTAGTAACATATAATAATTCGCCTATACTATCTTGTGAAAAACCTAAATTTATTTTATTATCTCTTATTAGTTTAAGAATAGTTTGGCAATTTGAATTACCATAAAACTATCCTTGAATGAAAATGTTTGTATCAATAACTACTTTATACTTTTTCGTCATCTTCTTTTATAATCTAATGCTTTTTTAATTTCATCAGGAGTTAGATTTTTTTCACTAATTGTTTTTTGAATAATGTCTTGAAGATCATCCATGAAGTCTAATACTTGGTCTTCTTTTTTTACGACTGTTGCCATGTCTTTTTCCTCCCTATTATCCAAATAGTAACACCACCTTAAAAGAAGTTATTACTATACTTTATTGCCTATATTGTACCATATATTCCTCTTCGGAAGAAGAAATTCATTGGGATATTTTCTCATTGACAAAACAAAATAATTTGAAATAAAGAATATTTTGTCAATTATCGAGGTTTTTGGAGAAATAAATAAACCAGGAGTTAAAACCCGCCCTAAGCATTTTCAACAATGTTTTTAATTGTATTTACTAACTCTTCAATACATTCTTCGTGCGAAATTATATATACTCTAGCTGTTGAATAAAGACTCCCTTACAACATACACGTAAATCAATAACTTCAGTCACGTTTGGAAAATTCTCAGTAGCTTGTAATCCTATAACTTCTGCATCTGAAAAAATGGTTAAACCACTTCCTTCACCAAAAATCGATATACCAAAATCATTAATATATTTGAATTATTAGTTCGAGAAAGGTAACTAAGGCGATTCAACTTTTCTAGCAATCTTCTCTTCATATCTTTTAGATTCAAACCCTAAGAGGAATGCTCTGTGATCTTAAACATTGAAACAATAATTTGAGCTTGTAAACCCTCTAATTGTATAATTCTAATATAAGCTTTTACATCATGTACTGTTATAAAATCTTACACAGTAATTCCTTTTTTCTCTTGTAGATAATGTTTCATCGCTCGATACTCTTGATTTTTGTTAATAATTTTTTTGTGAATCTAATACAAAAAACCACCTTCCTATTGGTTTAGTTTCCAACAGAATAGGCGGTTTTAACTAGTTTGATGACAGATTAACCAATTTCACTTAAAACTTCTATGTTTGTTTCATCTATCACTAATAATCACGTTATAAAAACGAATGATTGCTATCTAATCAACCAAGAGAATAGGATGTCACCCCTTGTTACCAAGGGAGCTCGTCTATTATTTTCCTTGTTGCTTGTTCATCGCTGTCATCATTTGATTGATTTTCTTTTGAGAAGGTTTCATTCCCATTTGCATCATCATCATTTTTAACATTTGCTCATTAATTGGTGGGTTTTTCTTTAAGTAGTTCATCATGTATTTACGCGCAATAAAAAATCCGATAACAATACCGGCGATTAAGGCTACGACAATACTTAACCAAGCGTACCAAGGCATATCTTTTTTCCTCCTTCATGTTGTCTATACTTTAGTGTACTAGACCAGATAATATTATACAATATCTGTTACAGAATTTCTCCATTTTACACAAAATTTCTTTCTTTTATCGGTTTTAACCAGCCGAATCTCCCATTTTCTACATCAATGGCTAAAAAAGAAGGCTCATGTTTGCGAATAATTTCAAAGAAAATAGATTCTGCATCATAGTAGCCATCTGCTTCTATCGATAAATAATTCTCTTCCACTGTTAACGATGCTTTGCTTAAATTTCCATTATCAATATAAAAAACTCCCTCTTTTAATTGAAAGCTTTTATTTTGCTGCAGATCGGCATATAATTGATTTTCAATCATCCATTTGGAAATAGGAAGTGTGATAAAATCAACCTGTTTTTGAAGAATTCTCTTTAATTGTTCATCGTCTGTTTTAGTATGGTCCGAAAATAAATTGTAAAACAAGCGTTCTCTACCGTTATAATGAATGGCGACCTTTTCTTTTATTAAATACAATTGATATCTTCTCATACTTCACCTTCACCAACCTGTCCACTTCTTTTCCTTCTATTATAAAGAAGGTTTATTTCAAGATGTGTCTCAAGGTGTAAAAAAAACAGACTTATTTTGTCGAATCAGAGAAAGTAGGATGGACTGATAGTAAACACAGCCATCCTGCACCATTTAATTTTCTAACAGTGCTTTTAATCGCTTCACTACGTTAGACACGCTAAATCCGTATTCTTCTAAAATTTCATTTCCAGGCGCAGATGCTCCAAAGGTTTCTATGGAGAGTACATCTCCTTCGTCCCCTGCATATTTATGCCAACCAAGAGAGCTTCCCATTTCAATCGCTAATCTTTTTTTCACTGTTTTTGGCAATACTTTTTGTTTATACTCTTTGGATTGCTGCTCAAATCGATCCCATGCTGGTAGACTAACGACTGAAACATTTATTCCTTCTTTCTCTAATTCTTTTTGGGCTTCAACCGCTAGGCCAACTTCTGAACCTGCTGCAATTAATAGGGCATCAGGCGTTTCTGCTTTTGAAGGAGAGATGATATAGCCACCCTTTGATACCCCTTCATAAGCACTATCCTTTGTACCTTTAATCGTCGGTAAGTTTTGTCTTGTTAACACTAATGCTGTTGGCTTATCCTTAGACTCTAGAGCAATTTTCCAAGCGGCAGCTGTCTCATTCCCATCGGCTGGTCGAATGACAGATAGATTTGGCATCGCTCTTAATGAAGCTAATTGCTCAACAGGCTCGTGAGTTGGGCCGTCCTCACCTACTGCAATACTATCATGGGTGAATACATAGGTTACAGGCAATCCCATTAGTGCTGCAAGACGAATGGCAGGTCTTAAATAATCGGAAAAAACAAAGAATGTTCCGCCAAATATTTTTAAGCCACCATGCAACATAATTCCGTTTAAAGCAGCTCCCATCGCAAATTCTCTTACTCCAAACCAAATATTTCTACCTTCTGGAGTTTCAGGTGTAAAATCTTTCTCTCCCTTTATCATTGTATTATTACTTCCTGCTAAATCGGCGGAACCACCAATTAAGAATGGAAGATTTTTTGCAATACTATTGATTACTTCCCCTGAAGATGCACGACTTGCTAAACTGCTTCCCTCTTCATAAACTGGCATTTCTCGATTCCAACCCTCGGGCAAGGTATCTGCTAATGCAGCTTTTAATTGTTTTGCAAGTTCTGGATATTCTTTTTCATAGCTTGAAAAAAGCTCATTCCATTCTTTTTCCTTGTTCTCGCCATGTACAGCAACAGACTCTTTAAAGTGATTATATACTTCATCTGGAACATAAAAATCTTCATCGAATGTCCAATTATATGCTTCTTTTGTTAGCTTAAGTTCATCTGCACCAAGGGGAGCGCCATGAACAAGGGATTTACCGGCTTTATTAGGCGCACCAAATCCAAT
The DNA here is from genome assembly GCF_052064465.1 of Niallia sp. HCP3S3_B10. NCBI lineage: Bacteria > Bacillati > Bacillota > Bacilli > Caryophanales > Bacillaceae > Niallia > Niallia sp. HCP3S3_B10. The sequence continues at coordinate 53,638 of NZ_JBQHVO010000028.1, forward strand.
TATCGTTTTCACTTCAATTAACGTTGGTTTCGTTTGATCATTTTTCGCTTCTTCAAGTGCTTTTGCGATCCGATCTGTGTCATTTCCATCTTCTACACGGATATACTGCCAACCATATGCTTTAAATCGCTGTTCCACACTCTCGGAGAAGGATTTATCTAAATCGCCATCTAAAGAAATATCATTGGAATCATACATTACAACTAATTTGCCTAGCTTTAGATGTCCAGCAAGAGAAGCAGCTTCAGCAGATACCCCTTCCATTAAATCGCCATCCCCACAAATGCTATATGTATAATGATCAACGATTGGATAGTTATCTTTATTGTAAACTCCCGCTAATTGTTTTTCTGCAATCGACATCCCCACAGCCATCGCAATTCCCTGTCCAAGAGGACCTGTTGTAGCATCAACCCCAGCAGTATGTCCATATTCAGGATGCCCTGGAGTCTTACTTCCCCATTGTCTAAATTGTTTTAGGTCGTCAAGGGTTAAGTCATAGCCTGATAAATGCAATAAGCTATACAGTAATGCAGAGCCATGTCCGGCAGATAACACAAAGCGATCACGATTAAACCAGTCAGGATTTTTAGGATTATGATTCATATAAGATGTCCATAAGGTATACGCCATCGGAGCTGCTCCCATCGGCATTCCTGGATGACCTGATTTTGCTTTTTCAATTGTATCAATGGATAGAGTTCTAATCGAAGCAATCGATAAATGGTCAAGCTTTGTATTCACTATTCAACATCCTCTCATTTTCAAATAATAATTATGCCTAAAAGATTCTTTTTCTCCAATAAACTAAGAAAATAAGCACCACTATATACTTTCGACATTTATTTCGTATTTTACCCATAAATTCCAATAGAAAACATAAAAAAAAACCTTAACAACGTATGTTAAGATTTTTTCATAAAGATTACTTTATATATTTTTCTTCGTTCATAAACAACAGCCCTTTATTTAGGACGCGAGCATGAAACTTAGTGCATCTTTTTTTTGTTTTGTATATCTTTCACTTTTTGTGGTGTTACATCATTACCTTTTGGATCAAAAATCTTTACATTTTCAATCGTATTTACCATTGTGGAACGGAAATTTTTCAAATACTCACCACGGAGCTTAGTTTGTTCTTTTGCTTCTTCATGTGTTAGGCCCTTCTCTTTTTTCTTTTTTGCAAGTTCATTTATGCGATCAAGTTTATTTTTAGGAAACATTTTAAACTCCTTTATAGAAATAGTATATGATTTCTGTTTAATAGTCTTCTTCATTTACTTTTGCTGTGTTTACATGTATGGACTAAAGGTGGTTATTTATAAAAGCAAAAATAAAAAGCTCAGTCTATAAAAATGAACTGGCTAATTGAAAATCTATTATATCATAAATACATGTACATTCCTATTTTTAAGCATAGCATAGAAGTAATCTAGTCTTTCCTATTATAGCTTCTCCATATATTCTTGATATCTGCGATGAATAGTCGCCTTTGAAAAATGATATCCAAGTCCCTTTAAAGTGGAGGTTATTTCTGTAAATGTTAACCCATTTTGCTTTAGTTTTACGATTTCCTCTATGGGAACATCTAACTTCTGTCGACCTGAATGATCCCCTAAGTTTTTTAAATTCTTGTCTGGGCGATACCCATTTTCTACAGCTCTTCTCATGCCTCTTTTTATCTTTAAATTATGTATTTTCCGTTGATATTCTTCCACTATGCTAACAATCTGTAAAACCATCGTATCGGCTTCTGAAAGAGTAAGCTCTCCTGAGGAAGAGATACTATAAAGTTTAACATTTTCCTTTAAAATGCAATGAAGAATCGCTATCCTTGCATTTCCCCTTCCTAATCTTGTTTCATCCTGTATTAAAATCGACGAAATTTCTTCTTCTTTTATAATCGATAAAAGCTCAAGTAGCCCTTCTCTATCTAAGTCGTAACCACTGGCTCTTTCCGATATGATTCTTTTCACTTGAAAATCCATTTTATTTGCTAACTCTACTAATTCCTCTTCCTGCCTTGCTAGGGAAGTTGTCTGTTCTTCTTTATCTGTACTCACTCGACAATAGATTATTGCATTCTTTTCATTCTTTTTATTCATCATTACTTACTAGATTCCTTTTCTATTATTCTGATGCTAACATTAATTGATGATCCTCTACTTTTACTGGAATGACTAATTCTTCTCCTGCTGAAATATTATTTGCAGCTACATTATTATGCTCTTCAATCCATTTAATAAATTGTTTTTTGGTCATATTATAGGATCCGGCATATTCATTAGATAATTGCCATACCGTTTCACCATTTTTTACCGTAATCGACACATATTTACTAGAATCTGGTTGTCCAGTATTCGCTACAATCATTATACACGCTATAAAACCACAAATTAAAAGAATAATAGTATAAGAATATTTTTCCCACAATTTAGACATTTATAATTCCACCTTTATTTAGAATGTATGTTCGTTTATGCAATTAGTTTAATACGAACAAACGTTTCCTGTCAACAACAAAATAGAACTTATGTTTGTATCCTTATATAGAACGTGCTATAATTAGTACAAGAATAATTTAACGAGGTGCGTATAATGCAGAAGCTTTCAAAGAGGCAATTAGACATACTAGAATACATAAAAGAAGAAGTAAAGCTAAAAGGATATCCACCTTCTGTTCGTGAAATTGCAGAGGCTGTTGGACTTGCATCCAGTTCAACTGTTCATGGCCATTTAGCAAGATTAGAGAGTAAAGGATTAATCCGTCGTGATCCAACAAAACCTAGAGCTATTGAAATATTGGATTTAGAAGAAAGTAATATACCAAAATATAATATTATTAATGTACCTGTAGTCGGAAAAGTTACAGCGGGGTTGCCTATCACTGCTATCGAGAATGTCGAGGAATATTTCCCGTTACCGGAAAGACTAGCACCAAGTGATGAACAAATATTCATGCTAGAAATTATGGGAGAAAGTATGATTGAAGCAGGAATATTAGATGGTGACTATGTTATCGTTAGACAACAGCATTCTGCTAACAACGGAGACATTGTTGTTGCAATGACAGAGGAAGATGAAGCTACGGTTAAACGATTCTTTAAAGAACGCGACTTTATTCGCCTTCAGCCTGAGAACAGTACAATGGAACCAATCATTCTTCGTAATGTAAGCATTCTTGGGAAAGTAATTGGCGTATATCGTCATATTCAATAATAATTCTCAATATAAGAATATAAGAGCACGCAAAAGGCTTGTCCCATTTTTGGACAAGCCTTTTCTATGTATCATTTATGCTCATAGATGGAGATTCCTTTTATTCCCATCCCTTACAGACATCTACCCAATCAACTGCATTGCTATATATATATAGCTCTTCATTGGTCAATTCGATCGCTGAATTACTGCTTCCACATGCTGGGAACACAGTGGTAAATCGTTTTAGCGATTCATCCATATAGACAGGCAAATTTTCTACTAACCCAAAAGGACAAACACCACCAACTGCATGGCCTGTTTTTTCCAATACTTCTTCTGGCGCTAGCATCCTTGCTTTTTCTGCAAAGATTTGCTTAAATTTTTTGTTATCAATTTTCGCATCCCCTGCTGTAACTATTAATATGGCATCATCATCTTTCCGGAAAGATAACGTTTTGGCGATTCTTTCTGGCTCTACCCCTAATGTTTCAGCTGCTTCTAAGACAGTAGCGCTAGACGTTTGAAATACTTGAATATCTTTTTCTCTATTCCATTTACTTAAATGAATTTGAACATTTTCTAATGACAACGCATGACACTCCCTGAATATTCCTTTTTTTTTAATAATTTAAAATATATCATTAATTGCTATAAAGCTCAAATTCTTTAAATGAATCGATTGAGTCAAGTTTTTGTGGGAGTTTTTTTTAGCTCCCTTTTTATAAAGTAAAACTTCTAATTTTGTATCCGTTTTCTAAATGTTTTCTT
>NZ_JBQHVO010000029.1:0-56237 GCF_052064465.1 Niallia sp. HCP3S3_B10
AACATCAGTTCACTAACGTTCACTGTGTTTCCTTTATCGAAAGAACGTGTTCTTCCAGTTTGTACGCTGATAACCAGGCGCTTACGCTTTACGAAATAACAGGGATTAAGATTCTAAGTTAGAGACCAATCTAGCTCCAGCGCCTATCAGCTAGCAAACTTCTGATCACCTCTTTTGCGTAGTCAACATCAGTTCACTAACGTTCACTGTGTTTCCTTTATCGAAAGAACGTGTTCTTCCAGTTTGTACGCTGATAACCAGGCGCTTACGCTTTATATTTAGGAGGGGAAGTATGGGGGAGAATATTTTAGAAGTGGATAAACTGCAAACGGCTTTTCGGACGGATAAGGGAGAGGTTGTGTCGGTAGAGGAGGTTTCATTTCAGCTTCAACCAGGTGAAACCATTGGTATTGTGGGAGAGTCTGGATGTGGTAAAAGTGTAACTTCTTTATCCATTATGAGGTTGCTAGGAAAACATGGATATATCAAAAACGGTTCGATTAATCTGAATGGAAATGATTTAACAAAATTAACAGAAGCAGAAATGCGTAAGGTTAGAGGAAATGAAATATCTATGATTTTTCAAGAACCAATGACCTCTTTAAATCCAGTTTTTACAATTGGTAATCAAATGGTGGAATTGATTCGTTTACATATGGGTTTAAATGCTAAGAAAGCTAAAAGCTATGCGGTAGAAATGCTTAAGAAAGTAGGTATTCCGAGAGCGGAGGTAATTATAGATGAATATCCACATGCGCTTTCTGGAGGAATGCGACAAAGGGTAATGATAGCGATGGCGCTATCTTGTAAACCTAAGCTATTAATTGCAGATGAGCCAACTACTGCATTAGATGTAACGATACAGGCACAGATTCTTGAATTAATGAAAAGCTTAAAAAATGAGTCAGAGACAGCTATTATGATGATTACACATGACTTAGGTGTAATTGCAGAAATGGCAGATAAAGTAATTGTCATGTATGCGGGACAAGTAGTAGAAGAAGCAGATGTCTTTACTCTTTTTGATGAGCCGAAGCATCCTTACACGAAAGGCTTAATCGACTCTATCCCACACCTAGAGTATGATGCTCAGGAAAAGCTATATTCCATTCCCGGTTCTGTTCCAACGTTGCAGCAAATGCCTAAAGGCTGTAGGTTTCACACACGATGTCCTTACGTGACTGAAAAATGCATTGCCGAAAAACCTCCCCATATTAGCATAGACAATAAACGAAATCATAAAGTTCGTTGTTGGCTATATGAGGAAAAACAGCAAGAGAGTATGTCAAATGAAGAGAGGGAGGTTACTGTATGAGCATAGAAACTTTACCTATAAAAGACGGAATATTCAAACAACTACAACCGTTAGTAGAAATTCAAAACCTAAAGAAATACTATCCAATTAAGAAGGGGATTTTATCGAAAACAGTTGGTCATGTCAAAGCGGTGGATGGGCTTAATTTTTCGATTTATCCTGGTGAAACCATTTCCCTTGTCGGGGAGTCTGGTTGTGGGAAATCCACTACAGGAAGAGCAATCGTAAAGCTTGATCCGCTGACAGACGGAAAAGTGTTATTTGAAGGAAAGGATATGGCGACAATTCAGCATAAGGAATTAAGAAAAATTAGGACGGAGATGCAAATAATCTTTCAGGATCCCTATTCTTCTCTTAATCCACGTAAGCGAATAGGCGATTTATTGGCAGAACCATTAATTGCCCATCGACTTGCCACGAAAGAAGAGGCAAACAAAAAGGTAGACCAAATACTTGAAATAGTAGGATTAACTAAATTTCATAAAAGTAGATATCCTCATGAATTTTCTGGTGGTCAAAGACAAAGGGTTGGCATTGCTAGAGCGCTTATGCTAAATCCGAAATTGATTGTTTGTGATGAACCAGTGTCAGCATTGGACGTTTCTATTCAAGCACAGGTGTTAAATCTATTAAAAGATTTGCAAAAGGAATTTAACTTAACCTATTTATTTATCGCGCATGGATTAGGAGCAGTTAAATATATAAGTGATCGAATAGCTGTTATGTATCTAGGAAAAATCGTTGAAATTGGAAAAACAGAAGAAATCTTTAAAAATCCCAAGCACCCCTATACGAAAGTATTGTTAAGTGCTTATCCTATTCCTAATCCCCATCTTCGAAATAGAGAAAGGATTGTCGTGGAAGGAGATGTTCCAAGTCCAGCAAATCCACCAAAGGGCTGTAGATTTCATACAAGATGTCCAATGGCTCAAGCTATTTGTAAGGAGAAGGAGCCGCTATTGAATGCTACAGATCATTCAGTCGCCTGCCATTTTCCACTAAATTAAAGGAGGGAGATTTGATTGTTTCAATATATTATTAGGAGATTATTAATTGCCATTCCAGTGTTGCTGGGAGTAACTGTTTTTAACTTTTTCATTATTAACCTAGCTCCAGGTAACCCTGTGGATATGTATATTAATCCAGATACAACCCAGGCAGATATCGATGCGAAGAAAGAAGCATTGGGACTTAATGATCCTATTTACATTCAGTACTTTAGATGGCTCGGAAATCTTCTTCAAGGAGATTTTGGATTTTCTTATACCACGTATGAACCAGTATTGGACTTAGTGCTAAATAGAGTTGGGCCAACCTTACTTCTTATGAGCACTGCCTTAATTATTGCTTATATCATTGCCATTCCAATTGGAATCTTAAGTGCCACCAAGCAGTATTCGTGGATTGATTATTTAACAACTACCTTTTCCTTTTTAGGTGTATCTATTCCTAACTTTTTCTTAGGATTAGGAAGTATTTATGTTTTTGCTCTCGTTTTAAATATTTTACCTACAGGTGGGATGTTTACACTTGGTAGCAACGGTGGATTTGCTGATACATTATTTCACCTTATTATGCCAGCAGCTATATTAGGGACTGCCATTGCAGGAAGTACAGTCCGTTATGTAAGAAGTAGCATGCTAGAAGTATTGGGGCAGGATTATTTGCGGACTGCTCGAGCGAAGGGATTAAAGGAATTTATCGTTACCAACAAACATGGATTAAAAAATGCGCTTATTCCTATTATTACTATTATTGGGATGGAGATACCGATTTTAATTGGTGGGGCAGTAGTAACAGAGCAAATTTTTCAATGGCCTGGTTTAGGGCAATTAACGATTCAGTCCATTTCATCACGGGACTATCCAACATTAATGGCGATAAATTTTATCGCAGCACTTGCTGTACTCTTCTCTAATTTGATTACTGATATTTTATATGCTGTTGTGGATCCAAGAATAAAGTATAACTAAGGGGGAGTGAACATGAGTATTCCTAATGTGAAAATGGATACGGATTTACCAGTAAATAATGTGGTGATTCCTGTTCAAGAACAGTTGGGGAATGAAGAAAGCTACCTGAAACTAATTACAAAGCGTTTTTTTAAACATAAGCTAGCAGTTGGTGGGCTGATTATTTTTTCATTAATGGTTTTGATTGCAGTCTTTGCTCCAGTAATTGCACCACATAATCCATATTCGGTAGATGGAGAATTTGCGGCACCTCCTTCTGCTGTGAATATCCTTGGTACAGATGAAGTGGGCAGAGATTTGTTTAGTCGCCTATTATATGCTGCTAGAGTTTCCTTATCAGTAGGAGTAGGGGCAGTTGCAATCTATGTTGCCATCGGTACCATTCTAGGAGCGATTGCAGGATACTTTGGAAAATGGGTAGACATGGTCATCATGCGTATTACAGATATATTTATGTCATTTCCGTATTTAATGGTTATTTTAGTCCTTGTAAGTATAATGGGACCTAGTCTTTTTAACGTTATTTTGGTATTGGGCTTGCTTGGTTGGCCGTCAATCGCCAGATTAGTAAGAGGGTGTGTTCTAACAATTAAAGAAATGGATTATATAAAAGCGGGTGTTGCCCTAGGCTATTCAACGCCTAAAATTGTATTTCAGCATATTCTACCAAACTGTATTGCACCTATTTTAGTAAATGCTACATTTGGTATTGCTTCTGCCATTATTATGGAAGCCTCCCTTAGTTTTCTGGGAATGGGCGTTCAGCCTCCAACAGCAAGCTGGGGAAATATGTTAAACGAAGCTCAATCTATAACAGTACTAGCAACGCAGCCCTGGTTATGGATTCCTCCTGGAGTAATGATATTACTTGCCGTTTTATCTATTAACTTTATGGGAGATGGATTAAGGGATGCAATGGATCCGAAGAGCCTTAAATAATGGAGTTTGTTATTTACTAACATTATAGAAAATAGACGGGGGAAAAATCATGAAAAAATTCAAAACAATATTTAGCATGTTTTCCATTGTAATATTATTGTTGCTTTCAGCATGTGCTGGTGCAAATAATACAGCATCAACAAGTGGAAGCTCAAAAGAAAATACGATGTATCTCGGCCTAGTAAATGCTCCAGTAAGCTTTAATCCAATAAACTCTTCTGATATTGCAGCAGCATGGTTAGAAAAGTTTATGTTTGATACTTTCCTAGAAATGACGGCACCATTAGAATTCACACCAAAACTAGCAGAATCGTTTGAGACAGAGGATAATCAAACATTTACAATAAAGATTAATAAGGATGCAAATTGGTCAGATGGCACGCCAGTTACCTCAGCAGACGTTGCCTTTACTTTGAATTTAGTTGCCAATCCAAAGACTGAAACAGCTGTTGGAGCTTATTTAACCCAATTAGACGGGTTAACGGTAAATGGAAAACTTCCAGACGGTGTAACAGAAATACCTTCTTTAACGATTGTTGACGATAAGACAATTCAATTTAAAACAAAGGAACCTGTTGATCCGAATATGGTAAAAGAACAGTTAGGATCAAAATTTATGATTCTACCAGAACATATACTAAAGGACGTAGCACCAGAAAATTTACAAAAAGATCCTTTCATGATGAGTCCAACTGTAACCAATGGACCTTTCAAATTTGTTAAGTATGCGAAAGATCAGTATATCGAATATGCGAAAAATGATGACTACTATTTAGGAGAAGTAGAATTAGATAAATTATTCGTGAAAATCATGCCAGCTGCAAACCTTGTAGCCCAATTACAAACAGGGGAGATTCATATGAATGCAGCCGGAGGTATCGGGAAAATAGCAGTTCAAGATTTTGAAACAGTAGAAGGCTTTGATAATGTAACCACAAAAACAGAGAAAACGTATGGATATCAAAACATGAGTTTTAATATGGATACAATGTCAGACCAAAAAGTGAGACAGGCAATTGCATATGCAATCGACCGTCAAAAGATTGTTGATCAATTGCTGAAAGGGGAAGGAGAAATTATAGACGGACCTTATACGTCTATCAGTCCATACCTGAATAAAGATCTAGAAACATACACATATGATCCAGAAAAGGCGAAGCAACTATTAGAAGAAGCCGGATGGGATTTCGATAAGACGATTGAATTCGTTGTACCAATCGGAAATAAAGTACGTGAGCAATCAGCAAATATTATTGCAGAAAATCTAAAAGCGGTTGGCTTAAAGCTTAATACGACAACGTATGATTTCCCAACTATTATGTCAAAAGCGAAAGCTGGAGATTATGATTTAATGTTAATTGGTTTTACTAATACAATTGATCCAGATTTAACTACGATATATGGTTCAAGTGGATCAAGCAACTACACGATGTATAACAATCCAAAGGTAGACGAATTACTTGAAAAAGGAAAACAAGAACCAGATACAGAAAAACGTAAACAGATTTATAATGAACTTCAAGAAATTTGGAGTGAAGAACTGCCAATCTTTACATTATATTCTGACTATGACTTTGCAGCAGTATCGAAAGATGTAGCATTTGGAGGACCAAAGATTTTCGGTTTCCATAATGAACTATATAAATGGTCATTGACAGGTGCAAACTAATAAAAAAAGAACGACTGAGCCTATTTTGGCAACGTCGTTCTTTTTTTAGTGAGTAGGGGGATTGCTAGTGATAAGTGTTTAAGTGTAGAAAGGAAAAGAGAGAGCGGCTCTCTAAGCCCGAAAGCGAGAGAAAAGGAGTGACAAGGTAACAGAGAGCCACTCTCTAATCCGTCTTCTTTAAATAAACAATCAAAAGAGTAACAGATAAAAATTCTACATCTTGTTTCAGAATAGATACCGTAATGAGTGGTAACAAAAGTATCTGTAACTGGATAATTATAATCTGATTGCGTGTGGAGACGTCACCAATAAAATAAAACAATGTCTTTCTAGCACAATCTAACGAAAAATTCCCCCTAAATACTCCCGAAATCTTCTTCTGAAGGATGAAAATTAGTGTTTTCTAACTGACTAAAAAGAGGTATGATAAAAATAATGTTTAGTAAACCTAAAGAAATTTCATCGATGGTTGGAAAGGACGGATATTTCAACCAATCAGGACAAAGGCTGGAGGGAATAATGTCAAAAATATTTGGTAGACTTCGAGTATATAAACTAAGTATAACAATTGCTCTTTTTCTTATGTTAACAGAGCTTGCAGTAGAATTAGTTCAACCATTAATCATGGCAAAAATTATTGATGATGGATTGGCTCATCAAGATACAAAAGTTGTCCTAATTTGGGGAGGGCTGCTAATTGTATTTTCCCTTGTAGCCTTTGCTGCGGGAATCATAAATACGTTTTATTCTTCCCATGTTTGTCAGAATTTTGGCTATAGTCTTCGGAATGAGCTATATCAAATCATTCAATATTTTACCTTTTCAAGTAGTAATGTTTTTGCAAGCTCCTCTTTGATTACGAGATTAACTAATGATATTACCCAATTACAAAACACCATATTTATGGGATTGCGATTTTTATTAAGGGCACCACTTTTAATTGTAGGCGGAATCGTTATGTCCTTTCTAGTTAATGTAGAGCTGGCACTAATTCTGGCAGTGACCATTCCATTAATCGTGATTATGTTTATTTGGGTAATCAAAATAGGGAGAAAGCTTTTTCAATCTGTCCAAAAGAAGTTGGATCATGTTAATAGTGTCATGCTTGAAAATTTAACAGCTGTCCGATTGATTCGTGCTTATATACGGAAGCAATTCGAAAGATATCGTTTTACACAAACAAGTGAAGAGCTAAAGAATCTTACACAAAGAGCATTAAGAATCATGGAAACAACGGTACCGCTTTTACTTTTTGCAATGAATTTATGTATTATTGCGATACTTTGGATTGGTTCTGGGCAAATAAATACTGGTGAAGCTCAGATTGGGGAGGTAGTCGCGGTTATTAACTACACATTAAGGATAACTTCTTCTATTTCTGTAGTCAGTATGTTAGTAATGGTTATCTCCCGCTCAAAGGCTTCAGCAGATCGTATTCAAGAGATTATTGATATAGAAGAAAAGGATACGGATAATCCGGAAGGAAATAGGAATTCAAAAATTAAAGGAAAAATTAATTTTCAACATGTATCCTTTTGTTATCCTTCTAATAGAAAAAACACCATTGGAAATTTGCAATTTACCATTCAGCCAAAAGAAAGAATTGCGATATTAGGAGCGACAGGATCAGGAAAGACAACACTTTTCCAATTGATTCCCAGACTGTATGAACCAACAGAAGGAACGATCTTAATTGATGATAAACGGATCGATTCCTACTCATTAAATGCACTAAGAAAGCAAATAGGCTATGTACCACAGGAATCGATGCTCTTTACTGGAACGATTAAGGAAAATATTATGTGGGGAAATCCCAATGCTACCTTTGATGAGGTGGTGCAAGCTGCAAAGGATGCCCAAATACATGAAACAATTATGTTAATGCCCAATACATACGATACGAGAATTGGGCAAAAGGGAGTTAATTTATCGGGTGGACAAAAACAGCGTCTTTCCATTGCAAGAGCCCTTGTCAGAAAACCAAGTATTCTTCTTTTAGATGACAGTACAAGTGCTTTAGATTTGAAGACAGAAAAAAAACTGCTTGATGCAGTCGCCTCTTATCAATGCACGCTTCTGCTCATTACCCAGAAAGTATCTACTGCTATGAAGGCAGATCGGGTGATGCTAATAGAAAATGGGGAAATTGTAAGCTTTGCTCCCCATGATCAATTATATAAAACAAACAAGCTTTACCAAAAAATAGTCGAATCACAGCTAGGGGAAGGAGAGTGGGAGAATGCAAAGGGAACTAACCGATCCATTTCACTATCCTAAACCTGATATAAAGCCAGATGCTACAGTTGTTAAAAAAGGAAAAAAACCAAAGAATATGGGGAAAACTTTATATCGGTTATGGGCATATCTGGCCCAAAAAAAAGGGTTGCTGATTCTTGTTTTAGTGATGGTTGCACTAAGCTGTGCATTAGGATTATTGGGACCATATGTATTAGGGATGTCTATTGACCGCTTTATTGTAAATAGAAATTTAGACGGATTTACAGGAATGCTATTATTTCTTGGCTGTATTTATTTTCTTAATTCCATTGCATTATTTTTACAAAGCTATTGGATGATTGGAATATCACAAACAACTGTTTTTCAGCTAAGAGCAAATTTATTTCATCAATTTCATGAATTACCGATAAGTTATTTTGACAAAAAACAGCATGGGGAACTAATGAGCCGTGTTACCAATGATATTGAAAACGTAAGCTCCACCTTAAATAGCTCTGTTATTCAAATCTTTTCTAGTATAATCACTTTAATCGGGACCGTAGTGGTGATGTTTATACTAAGCCCGTTGTTAACGGTTCTGACTTTAATAATTGTTCCAGTAATGTTTTTGGGGATGAAATGGATAACAAGCAGAACGAGTGTGTTATTTAAGGAGCAGCAAAAGAACTTAGGTGACTTAAATGGATTTATCGAGGAATCCATTTCTGGTCAAAAAATCATAAAAACATTTTCCCTAGAGAAAAAAATGATTAATGATATGAAAGAAAAAAGTGATAAACTTAAGAATTCTGCTTTTTGGGCACAAGTATATTCAGGATTTATTCCAAAGCTAATGAATATGTTAAATAATGCTAGCTATGCGATTATTGTTGGAGTTGGCGGGCTGTTAGCACTGAAGTCAGGTGCTGTATCAATTGGAGTAATTGTTATTTTCGTAGAATATTCAAGACAATTCACTCGGCCATTGAATGATTTATCTAACCAATTTAATACTTTACTATCTGCAATTGCTGGTGCGGAAAGAGTATTTGAGGTATTAGATGAGGAAAGAGAAGAAGAAGATGAGAAAACGGCAAGCGAAATAAAGGAGACAAAGGGAGAAGTTCAATTCAAGCAAGTTTCCTTTTCTTATGAGACAGATAAGGAAATATTGAAGGATATTAACTTTAAAGTAAATCCTGGCGAGACAATCGCTTTTGTTGGACCAACAGGAGCAGGAAAAACTACGATTATCCAGCTTATTACGAGATTTTATGATGCAACAACTGGAAGTATATTGGTGGATGGTCATGATATAACAAAAATAAAAAGAGAAAGCCTCCGTTCACATATGGGATTTGTCCTTCAGGATAATTATTTATTTGAAGGAACGATACGGGAAAATATTCGATACGGCAGACTGAACGCAACCGATAAGGAAGTCGAGGATGCAGCAAAAATGGCGAATGCTCATGGCTTTATTGAACATCTCCCAGATGGGTATGATACGATTCTTTCTGCAAATGGAAATGGAATAAGTCAGGGGCAAAAACAATTGTTATCGATATCACGAGCAATCCTAGCTGATCCGTCCATTCTTATTCTCGATGAAGCCACAAGCAGTATTGATACCATTACAGAAGTGAAAATACAAGAGGCTTTAAAGCGCTTGATGAAAGGGAAAACTAGTTTTGTTGTTGCCCATCGGCTTAATACGATTAAACACGCAGATATGATCCTTGTCTTAGATAAGGGAATGATTATCGAAAAAGGTTCTCATGATGAATTATTGAAAACAAGAGGATTTTATTATGAACTACATCAAAATCAGTTTTCAGAAGCAGCAGAATAGTATTTTTATAAACGGAATTTTCATCTAATACACCGGTTGGTCAGTAAGGCTATTAAGCTTATTGAACAGTATTTCCCTTTCTTAATGTCTTGTATATAAAGGTTAAAGGGAGTACTGTTTCTTTTTTAATAAAAAATAGTATTGGATATAAATGATATTTGACTGACCGGTCATTTTGGTTTACTATATAAATATATTCGGTGCAAGTCAACACCCGAAAATAGCTCGAATTATATAAAGGTGGATGTTGAAAATGAAAACAATTGACCAAATTATTGAGTTTTTAAAGAGTATCGGAGTAGACGCAGAAAAGGTTTATCGGAATCCAAAGGAGACTTACTAGTAGATGGAAAGCGTAAAACACCTCAAAACATATATGGAAGATAATCATTTTGATTTAAATGAATTATCAAATGAACTAAATGAATGGAAAAATAGCTTAATCATATACAACTTTGCTCTAGAAGAGATAAATACGAAATTAAAAATTATAAATGAAGAATTTCAATTTATTCATAATCATAATCCGATTGAACATATAAAATCGCGCATTAAGGATCCAAGAGGAATCATGCAGAAGTTACATCGGAAAGGACATGCAATTTCAATTGAAAACGCGAAGAAATATATACACGATATTGCTGGAGTCCGTATTACATGTTCATTTATATCGGATATTTATGAAGTTTTTAACATTATAGAAAAACAGAATGATATTAAGGTCCTACAGGTGAAGGATTATATAAAAAATCCAAAAGCCAATGGCTATAAAAGCTTACATTTAATCATCAGTATTCCTGTATTCTTAAGTACTGGTATGCAAGAAGTATGTGTCGAAATTCAAATTAGAACAATCGCGATGGATTTCTGGGCAAGCCTAGAGCATAAAATCTATTATAAATTTGATAAAGATGTTCCTAGACATTTGCTTAATGAATTAAAGGAAGCAGCAGATGCAGCACATGAATTAGATGTGAAAATGAAGAAAATTAAAGACCGAGTCGATATTTTTCAAACTGTTGGTAAACAACAAACGTTAATATAAGTTGAGGGAGGCTGGGACAAAACTAAAAAACTAATCTTTAAAGACGAATAATCTCTAAAGTAGCTTTTAAATAAAGCTACTTTCTCATGATGGTTTTCAATGTTTTTAAATATAGTCAGGTGTAAAAACTAAGTCGTTCCATTGCGCTACAGACGGTCGATGCGCCGGGGAGGAAGCTGAGCCTCCCTCTAGAAATGTTGGAATATCAACCTTTAAAGCCGTTTTATGGCTAGAAAAAAATTTTTTTCAATCATTAACTTGTTATGAATTTCTAAAAATTCAAGAACTTGTAAGAAGATACTTACGCTTCGCTAGAGCTAATTGGAAATCATTAACTCTATCGTGCTTATGTGATGCACATTGGATCTCTGCAAAACTTATGAAGACTAACCCTCCCATGTCTCTTGGCATCTAGTGCGTACATTCCTTCGTTCGGTCTTTACATAAGGCAGAGGCTGGCGATGCTCCTCGAGGGACTCTTGGTCTTATGGCTCAAATAGTGCCGGCTTCTCCGTGTCATCCTTTTGTTTAGATTCTTAAACTACTAAGAAGTAGCTCAAGCTGCCTCTTGGAGACAATGGAGGTCTGTCATCATAAGACTTGCATTAAAATGCACATGTTTTACACACAAAGCATATAGGATTTTAAGTAGTTTCCCACTTAATACTACCATGGCTTCTTTCTTTTTCAGTGGATTGACAGTACGAGTTGTATAGTACTGATATAGAGATTTAAATGCTATGTTATGTTGAATCAAAGGAAGAATAACTCTATATAATATAGCTCTGAGTTTCCTTCTACCCCTTTTTGAGATTTTCTTATGGCCTTTATGTTTGCCAGAAGAGTTTTCCCTTAGTGTGAGTCCCGCTAATTTAATTAGTTGGCGTGGATGCTCATATTGGCTAAGAGAGCCAGTCTCAGAGAGTAATTCAACTGCTGTATTTTCACCTAGACCAGGAATAGATAAAATATACTCGTAGTCGATCAATTGTTGAGCTAGTTCAGTTAATCTTAATGATAAGACTTCTAATTGTTTTGAAAGAGCTTTGAATTGAGTAAGCAAAGTTTCTATCTCAAATCGTGCCATTTCTAATCCTTCTTTTAATCCGATGGACTTGGTGGTTAGTACTTTTAACTTTTGAATCTTAGAAACAGAAAGACATTTTAGTCCTTCTACGTTTTTGTAAAGCTGAATCAGTTCTTCCTCACTCTTCCCATCAAAATCCATTGGTAATGGTGTCATTTCAAGCACTGCGCAAGCGTTCTTCCCAAAACTTTTGAATAAGTGCTGAAACTCAGGGAAATAAAGATCTATCCAACGAATCATACGGTTTTTAATTGATGTAATATCTTCTTGTAATTTAGATCGCAGACTCGCTCCATTACGAAGTTCTGCTTCTACTCCAGTAAGTATTCGAGAAAAAGTAAACCGTCCGTCACGTATTAAGCTAGCGATAACGCGAGCGTCTTTTTTGTCATTTTTGGTTTGAAGGTTATCATCTAATTCTTTCGTTCTATTAACGTGCATTGGATTTACCATTACATATCGGATATCCTGCTCAACCAGATAGGCAGCTAAGTTCATCCAATAATGCCCCGTGGGTTCAAATCCAACGATAACCTCTGATTTTTGGTGGCAAGATTGTAAAGACTCTATTTTTTTAACTAGCTGTTCAAAACCATCTTCTGATTGATAAAAGGGAAATGATTTCTCTAATACACGACCGCGATCGTCTACCGCACATGCAAAATGTTTCTGCTTGGCAATATCGATACCAATGACCAAAGTTTTTTCAGAAACTTGATTAATTTTGTGATTAATATTACTATTCATTATATGTCCTCCTGTTTGGTGATGAGTTTCGATTGGTAAGTTGATACTCAAGCATCATACAAGAGGACTTTTTATTTTGCAAGACCCCATTAGGATTCTAAACAGGAATGCTCCTCGCTGCGAGGGCACTGAAAAAGTCTAGTTCTCCAAATAAAATGAGGTTTTATTTATTTGAAAGCGAATAATAAGTTGGTTTGGAGAGGTGTCCGCTCGACTCCTACGGGAGATGCGAGAAAGTCCGAGACCCTGCAGGAGCGTAGCGACGAAGCGGCTCGGCGCTCGCCCCGTGGAAAGCGAGCGGTAAGCCTTGGAAAACAAAAGCCTACACTAAGTTAGAATGGTTTGGTAATTACCGATTCACCAGGTAATTCACTTTTTCAGTGGCCTCCTCGCTGCGCTGCGGGGTCTCAGCCTTTCCTCTATTTCCCGCAGGAGTCGAGCATCCTCCGCTCCATTACACTTCGTTTTTTAAACCTTTTTTAAAACAATAAACACGAATTTTCATGCAAATTAATTACATAACAGTTCGAGTTTATTGTTGAATGAAATGCTTATGTCCCAGCCCCTTTTTTATTGAGGGTGATCCAAAGTAAGCGTACCCCCATCAAAAATATATATTACCTCAATAAAAAAGGTTTCATATCAATTTTTCAGTAAATAATTTATAATAAGAAGACATATTTTAAAGTTAGATGCAATTCGTCTAACTTTTTTAAAAGGAGAACGAAATGAAAGAACAGCAATTTTGGAATACATTTAAACCATTTATACAGCAGAACTGGGAAAAAGCGAATTTTAAACACGCGACATCTATCCAAGCACAATCCATACCACTTATATTGGAGGGAAAAGATGTAATTGCTGAATCCCCAACAGGAACGGGAAAAACACTAGCTTATCTATTGCCAGTTTTAAATAAAATTGATACGGACTCAAAGAATATCCAGGCGATTTGTCTTGCTTCTTCTCAAGAGCTTGTTATGCAAATTTTGGCAGAAGTACAAAAATGGGGAGAGGGTAGCGGTATTCGTTCGGCTTCGTTTATTGGTGGAGCCAATGTAAAAAGACAATTAGAAAAGCTGAAAAAACACCCTCATCTTGTTATTTGTACACCTGGAAGAGCGTTAGAGCTGATTAAACAGAAAAAATTGAAAATGCACGAAGTAAAAACAGTTGTACTAGATGAAGCGGACCAATTATTGGTATCAGAGCATATTGAATCTGTCCGACAAATTGTAAAAGCCACTTTAAAAGATAGACAAGTTGTCTTATTCTCTGCAACCTTACCAAAACATACAGAAGATATTGCCAAGGAACTTGTTCAAGATGCAGAAATTATCCGTGTGAAAAAAGATAAGGTGATTGATGCAGCAGAAGTGGAGCATATTTATTTTCAAGCAGAATATCGAGATAAGGTAAAACTTTTAGAGCCAATCTCTCGTTTGAACAATGCGAAAATTCTTGTGTTCGTAAAAGATATTGGCAATTTAAATGTAATTCATGAAAAATTGACCTATAAAAATATTCAAACGAGTATTTTGCATTCTGATTTGAATAAGATGGAGCGTCAGAAATCATTAAAAGATTTCCGAGATGGAAAGCGTAATATGCTGCTAGCAACAGATGTGGCAGCTAGAGGGCTTGATATTCAAAATATCACGCATGTGGTCCATTATGATTTAGCTACTGATCAGACACAGTATATTCATCGTTCCGGTAGAACGGGGAGATTTGGTGCATCAGGAGTGGTAGTTAGCTTAGTTACAGAAAGAGAAGAAAGAGAACTGAAGCAAATGGCTAAAAAGCTAAACTTAAGATTATCACGTAAAAGCTTTTATCATGGGGAAATCATTGATTATCAAATGAGAGAAAAAAAGAAATAATACCATTTCAATATAAAGCTGTCATTAATCCAAAAAATTGGGTAGATGACAGCTTTTTTATTTGGCAAAAGGGTAAGGGGTGGCAAGCCTAAACAGACTAATCTTAGATAAAAAATGAAAAATTAGGCATAAAAATGGAGAAATTTCACAAGATAATACCATTAATAAACAAAGCACTTAAAGGAAGGGTTAAATGGTAACTTTTGCTTATCTATTAATATTTACATCTATGGGTATTTTGACCGTTGGCTTAGATATTATTGTATTTCATGAAGGGTTTATGAAATGTTTTAAAAAAATTTATGAGGCGGAAGTTGGTGCAGGTGCAATTACAATTGTATTTACTGCAATATTTGGCTTCGTTTGGTCTGTCATTGTGGATTTTCGTTTATGGAAAAATAAAAAAAGGGAAAGCAGAAGATACTAGGATGAACATTATCTAATTATTTGAGTGTATTTTCTAAAAGACTCTGTTTTGTACAAAGTATTCAGGCTAATTCGGTAAGGTACCAGCCTAATAAAAAGAAGCAAGATAGATTCATTGGAAGTACGAATCCTATCCCAACAAAAAGAGTCATCGAAGGAAGAGGAAATTCTGAAAAAACCGACTGATGGAAGGATCACTTGATCTAGATTAAGAGACCACTTTTAAATAGCGGATTAATTTTTAGTGTGCTTTCACTCTTAGAAGAAGGTACAACTACACAGTCTTGGAAAGCAAACTTAGAACATCACAAGGTATATATAAGTACATGTTTTTTAATTGTATACATAAGGAACCAAGGCGCTTGCGCTTTTCTAAAAGGAAGTGTGTAACAGCATGTTAAAAGAAAATATTTCGTTAACTCAATTGGCTGCAGTAATTTTTAATTTCCAAATTGGTAGTACGATTGTCATTGGCCTTGGATTAAAAGCGAAGGAGGATGCATGGATTGTTCTTCTGATTGCTTTAGGGTTAGGCATAATTATTACCATGTTTTTTATTTATATGATGACATTGGCACCGGGGAAGAATTTATTTGAAATGTTTGAATATTGTTTTACGCGGCCAGTTGCCATTAGCCTCAGCCTTGTTTATGCCACTTACTTTTTTTACTATAGCTGCCGTATTATTAGGGACTTTGGGGAGTTAATTGCAAGTACGGTGCTTCCTATAACTCCAATTGAAGTATCGACAATCATGCTTGTCATGGTGATGGGATATATTATGTATATGGGATTAGAAGTTCTTGCTAGAACTGCAGAGATCTTTACTCCATATGCCTTTATCTTTATCCTACTTTTATTTATTTTTTTGTATGCAGGCAATAACTTCGATTTTTCCAATATTCGACCAATATTAAAGGATGGGTTTAAGCCACTATGGAGTATTATTTTTCCTTATGAAATTGTTCGACCATACGGCCAATTGATTATTCTAACCTACATATTGAGCAATGTTTCAAATGCCAAATACAGCAAGAAAATAATTATTTATAGTGTCATTACATCTAGTCTATTATTGCTTGTCACGTCGCTGATGATTGTTTTGTCTTTAGGACATGATATTGCCTTGCGCTCCAATTTTGCATTATTGAGTGCTGCCCGGCTTGTATCAATTGGCAATTTTTTGCAGCGAATAGATGCAATTGTAGTTTTCTGTATGATGTTAGGAACACTCGTAAAAAGCTGTATCTATATTTATGGGGGGTTAAAGGCTTTAGAATATATTTTCAATCAAACATTTCGATATTTTGCCTTTCCAATGGTATGCGTGGTTGGTGTTTTTACAACCTTAATTGCTCGGAATTATTCCGATCATATGAATGAAGGGTTGCAGTCTAATCCTTACCTACTACATATTCCTCTGCAATTTGGCTTACCATCACTAATGGTGCTTATTATGATGATTAAGCATTGGAACAAATCTAATACTAGGAAAAAGGTTAATAGAGATTATAGCGAACACGGTTCATAAAAAGTGCGATTGATTATAAAGAAGATACCATTTCGGATGAAGTGATGCTTAAATGCCAACTAGCAATGAAATAGCTGATTTAAATACTGGATGAAAATTATAACCAATAAGGTGCTGAATGATTATGTTGACAGAAAAACTATCTTTAACACAAATATTTACGATGATTATCAATTTCCTTCTTGGAAGCTCTATCGTAGTTGGCATAGGAATGGAAGCCAAGAGAGATGCGTGGCTGGTTGTTTTAATTGGAATGTTTGTCGGCTTACTTATTATGAATTTTTATCTTTATTTCATGTCATTGCTACCGGGAAAAAATATATATGAGATAATCGAATATTGTTTTTCTCGAAAAGTTGCAGTTATTCTTGCTCTTGTTTATCTAAGTTATTTTATCTATATTTCTGCAAGGGTTATTAGAGACTTTGGGGAACTAATCACAACTGCCATTCTTCCTGCAACACCTATCGAATTTACGATATTTACGCTCATGTTAGTAATTGGCTATATATTGTATCTAGGAATTGAGGTTTTAGGGAGAACAGCAGAGATATTTAGCCCCTATATGTTTGTATTTGTATTCTTGCTGTTTATTTTATTATACGCTGGAGGCAAAATAAATCTTACGAATATACAGCCAATTCTTAGCAGTGGAATAATGGAAGTTATTAAATCGACCATACCTTCCATTATTGCATTTCCTTATGGAGAGCTTGTAGCATTTACGGTTATTTTAGCAAATATAGGAGACTTTAAAGCGGCTAGAAAGGTCTGTTTAATAAGTGTATTTATTGCTAGTGTAATCTTATTGGCCTCTGTTTTTCTCATCATTGCTACATTAGGAGAAAATACAGCAACCCGCGCAAATTTTCCATTATTGATTGCTGCAAGGCTTGTTAGCATTGGTGAGTTTCTTGAAAGAATAGATGTGTTAGTTGTGTTTATTATGATGTTAGGAATATTGATCAAAAGTTCAGTGTTTTTGTATGGAGGCTTAAAAGGAATAGAGTATATTTTTAAGCTTCCATTTCGCTATTTTGCAATGCCGGTATCCTGTATAGTAGCGATGTTTTCAATCTTTATTACGATAGATTTTTCCGATCATTTGGTAGAAGGATTACATGTAGGTATATTTCTACTCCATCTTCCACTTCAATTTGGATTTCCTATTTTGATTGTGTTTGTACTGTTAATAAAAAAATGGAAGGAACAAAGGAATGAAAAAAGGGAGATAAGAGCATGAATTATTTTAAAAAGATACTGTCTATAAATAGTAAAAAAGAAATACCCTCCAATGTAGTTCCAACAAAAGCAAAAGAGATAGGCTTAGATAAATTAACATTTGAAGAGCTAAAATTAGAAATTAATAAAACCTTTGGGAATACGGCTGATTTGCAGTCTGATGACATTCGTGTAGGTAAAAGCGATGGACGTATTTACTATTTAGAAACAGTAGTTAATACAGAAATGTTAAAAGAAATGTTAGGAAATACGTTAGAGAATTCAGTGGATAAAGATATTGTCATAGAAACAGTAGAAGATTTGCATAATCTAAGTAAAAGAAGCTTTGGGGTATCAGGATATAAATTATTGAACACGATGAATCATATAGTTTCTTCTCTCTTGGAAGGCCGAATTGTAATTGTATTCAGAGGGGTTGGGCAGGCACTTAGTTTAAATTATTTAAACAGTGAGGGGAGAGCGGTAGCAGAGCCTACTACACAAACAGTAGTAAGGGGACCAAAAGACTCTTTTGTAGAGGATGCCTCAACCAATATAAATTTAATAAGAAAAAGAATACGAAACCATCATTTGCGTTTTGAGAAATTTATGCTTGGAAACGAAACGCGGACAAATGTTTATATGGGTTATATGTATTCTATTGCAAATGAAAAAATAGTAAACGAGGTGCGTTCAAGACTAAATAAGATTGATATTTCTGCCGTGTTTGAGTCTGCAAATGTCGAGGAATTAATTATAGATAAAAGCTTGACGGTCTTTCCACTTGCTATGAATACAGAACGTCCAGATGCAGTAGCAACTTATTTAATGGATGCGAAGATTGTCATTATAATTGACGGCTCCCCTTTTGTATTAATAGTTCCAGCTGTTCTTACTGATTTTTTTACATCTCCAGAAGATAACTATCAAAACTATTTTATGAGTAGCTTTGTTCGAATGATTCGCTATTTGTCCTTTATGATTGGCTTAATTATGCCGTCCGCTTATGTAGGTGTATTGACCTTTCACCCAGAGCTTTTACCAACCACCTTACTATTAAGTGTTATTGCTCAACGGGAAGATGTTCCTTTTCCAGCAGTAGTAGAGGTATTTATTATGGAGATTACATTTGAAATTTTAAGAGAAGCAGGGGTAAGGATGCCACGGGCTGTAGGTCAAACGGTTTCTATTGTTGGTGCATTAGTTATTGGACAGGCTGCGGCTGAAGCAGGAATTATTTCAAACATTATGGTTATCATTGTTGCGATAACGGCGATTGCTAATTTCGTATTCCCGAATTATAACTTTGCAAATGCATCGAGGCTAATTCGATTCGTTCTTATCATTGTTGCATCTGTATTAGGTTTATATGGTGTTCTTTTAGTGCTTGTATTTATGGTTGCTCATTTAAGTTCCCTTCGTTCTTTTGGAGTTCCATATTTAGCTCCAGTTGCTCCATTTATCGTTGAAGATCAAAAAGATGTATTTGTCCGATTTCCACTGTGGGCAATTAGTAAGAGACCATCCTATTTAAGTCCGAATGTAAAGAATAAGCAAAAGCCCCAAGGATCTCCATCTCCTCCTAAGCATGAAGGTGGGGACAAAAAGTGAAAAGAACCGGTGTCTTTCTATGTATACTAAACTGTTTATTTCTATTAACGGGCTGTTGGGATCGAAAAGAATTATCTGAAATTAAAGTAGTTGCAGGGATGGCAATTGATAAAGGGGAAAATGCAAAATATAAAGTGTCTGTAGAGGCGTTGAATGCAGCAGAATTAAGCACCCAATCTGCAGGGGGAAATGCGCCTACGGTAGTTGAAGGGATTGAAGGGGATTCTATCTCAGAAATTACCCATCTTTTTAATGAATATTATGCACAGATTCTAATATACTCTCATATGAAAGTGCTCGTAATCAGTGAGGAAGTAGCAAGTGCAGGAAGACTGGATTTTATTGATTTTTTGGAAAGAAACAGAGAGATAAGAGATGACTTTAACATTATTATCGCTAAAGAAGGGAAAGCAGAAGATATTTTAAAAATAGCTGCCCATTATAAAAAGGCATCTTCTTTAAAGCTATCTCCACAATTGGATCATTTGCTGGAGGATTGGGGAGGAGACCCTGGAATGAGTATTATTAATTTTATCTCTGAGCTAAATTTGGAAGGAAAAGAACCAGTGCTTGCTACCGTAAGGCTAAAAGGAGATGTTGAAAAGGGGATGAGTATGAAAAATATTCAGAAGGTAACCCCTGATGCAATTGTTGTGGTAGATTCACTGGCGATTTTTAAAGATGGTAAGTTAGTGGGGTTTCTGAGCTTAGAGGATACTAGGAATTATTTATGGACGAGGAATGATATAAAGACTACTTCTTTGACACTCGAATGCAAAAAGGGAGACTTTAGCGCGATTCGAGTAACAGAATCGCAAACAGAAGTAACGTCTAAGATGAAGAACGGTAAGCCTTTTTTTCATATAAGTATAAAAGCAGAAGGATTTATTGAAGGAACTCAATGTTATAATAACGTGGAAAAGCTTGGAACGATTGCTAAATATGAAAAGTTAATCAATGAAACTTTTTCAAAAAAAATAACAGATACCATTACAAAGGTCCAAAAACAATACCAAGCGGATATTTTTGGATTTGGAGAAGTAATGAGAAGGCAAGATTTTAATTCTTTTATGAAAGTAAAAGATAACTGGAATGAAGAATTTGCTTCAGGAGATGTAAAAGTAGATATGGATTTTGTTTTAAGAAGGTCTGGTATACGTTCAAAGAGCTTTTTAACCGAAACGGAAAAATAAACAGGAAACATAGAAAAAACTGGTCATTGCGAACAGTTTTTTCTATGTTTTTTTTGGATTAGCTCCATCTAAGACTAAAGTTGTAGAGGAAAATCAAGCTAAGGCACGTTATGAAAAGAACAAGTAAAAGGTAACATAGTAGATAAGAAAGGAGCGAAAACACAAAATGAAAAAATTTGGTTTATTTATTATTGGAGCAGCTGCTTCTATTATCCTTTTATCACAGATAGGTCCATTATTAGGTTTAGTAATTAGTGCAGCCATTCTTTATTTCGCTTTTAAGCAATATGTAAAGGCGACAAGTACAGCAGGAAAAGTTGGGTGGGGGATAGCTGGAATTATCATGCTTATCATAACTGCAAGTAACCTTCCAGCAATTATTGGTTTGGCAGCAGCATATATATTGTATCTTGTTTATAAAAAATGGAATAACAACAAACAATCTATTATCACAAAAAAATCATCAGATGACCCATTTCAAAATTTTGAAAAGCAATGGTCAGAACTAAACAAATAAGAGAAGGAGAGGAATTAGGCATGACGAATTTATTAGAAAGAATGAAAAATACTGTATTGGCTGATATAAATAATTTATTGGATAAGAAGGAAGAAAAGAATCCGCTTGCGCTTTTAAATCAATACGTAAGAGAATGTGAAAAAGAGACAGATAAAGTAAAGAAATTAGTGGAAAGACAATATAAATTAAAAGAGGAATTCTCAAAAGAATTACGCCAGGCAGAAGAAATGGCAGAAAAAAGGAAAAGACAGGCAGAGGTTGCTCGTAAAGCGGAAGAAGAAGAGCTTTCTTCTTTTGCTCAACTAGAACAAACTCATTATGAAGAAAGAGTAGTCCGTTTAAAGGAATCGTTGAGAAATACCGAGCAGCAATTGCATGAAATCGAAAAAAAATACATGGATATGAAGCATAAATTAAAAGATATGAAGATACGTCAAATGGAGCTAATGGCAAAGGAAAATATCACAAAGGCACATCATACAATGAATAAAGTTTTAGAAGAAAAACAAGCAAGCCCAACAAATCAAGCGCGCTTTACCGAAATGGAAGAATATATTGAAGAACTAGAGAAAAAGATAAATACAGAATACTATAAACAAACAATGGATGAAAAGTTAGCAGCTTTAGAGAAAGATATGCTAAAAAAAGAAGATGATACCATTTCTCTATAAAAAAATGATATCCTAAAAGAGGCTGGAGCTACAAAAGCCAGCCCCTTTTATTTTTGATATAGACAAACAGAAAGAATTAAATAAAATTTCAAAGATTGTTTTAATAAATTATGTAGGTAACCACGTTGTAAAACGGGTGATTGGAGTGGAAAGCAACCTACTCATTCAACGTGTATTGTCATTTTTAGTCTGTCTTAATTTAATGATTTAGTATTAGCCATTTATTTTTTGTAGGGAGAAACAATCAGATTTTCACCATAATAAAACAAAGAAGGGAGAGAATAGCCAATGTTTAAACAACTAAAAGATCATTATGCGAATTGGGTATATGTGGTTGGAGGGTTTTTATTATTAGAAATCTTTGTCTTTAATCCAGGACTAATCTTTTCCCTTCTTGTTTCCATTGGTATGATGTATATCTCAAAGAAATCTCTGCAAGGCGGAGTCGGAAAAATCCTATTTTGGGTTGGTTTACTGATTTTGATCGTTAGTATCCTAAATATGGTTACCGTAAAAATAATTTTATTTATGATTCTTGCCTATTATCTTTTTCAATTATTCCAAAAGAAGAATACTACTGATGTGATTAAACCGATAATTAAAGATAAGGAAACAGAACCATTTACACAGGAGCCAATCATAAAGAAGGAGCCCTTATTTACTAATTCATTCTATAATCGCAATATTACGCCAGATCATGTATATGAATGGCATGATATTAATATTCAATGTGGAATAACGAATACAATGGTTGATCTTAGCTATACCGTTTTGCCAGAAGGAGAAACGGTTATGATGATCAAAAATATTGTAGGAGATGTAAAGCTGTATATCCCTTATGATATGGAAGTTAGCATTAATCACTCCATTTTCTTCGGTTCTTATCATATATTTGGAGAAGAAGAAGAGAATGCTTGGAATAAAAATGTAAGCATCCGGACTGCTAATTTTGATCAAGCAGAAACAAGGGTGAAGATTTTCACTTCCTTTATTGCTGGTAGCTTAGAGGTGAAAAGAATATGAGTATTATAACTAGACAAATCTTGTGGGGAGTATGTATATCCCTTCTTTTACTTGTATTCTTTTCCATTTGTTATTTATTTGTTTTTCCTCCAGAAAACTGGGGAGCTTTGTGGGAAAAAGAATTAATGGATGTTCCGTTTGTCTTATTTATAACAAGTGTCGATATTACATTAGGTATTCTAATTGGTTATTTGTCCGGCTTTTCCTGGAAAAAACAAATTCGTTCCATGGAACAAGCTCTACATACGATGGATAAAATGGAGTACCGTCCTGTTGAGCCAATTGGTTCAACAGAGGAATTACAGTCATTGAGCTATAAGATGATTCAATTGCAGAATCAATTAGTAGAACAAACGAAGCTTTCACAAAAGCTTGTAAAAGAGAAAGCAGAGGATGAAGAGGTGAAAGTGCAAAGTATCATTATTGCAGAACGAAATAGGTTAGCAAGAGAGCTACATGATTCGGTTAGCCAGCAATTATTCGCAGCATCCATGCTATTGTCAGCGATTAATGAAACAAGACCGAAAACAAATGATCACGAGTCTCGGCAGCTACAGCTAGTAGAGGAAACGATTCATCAGTCTCAATTAGAAATGAGAGCCTTATTGCTTCATTTACGTCCTGCTGCATTAAAAGGGAAATCATTAAAAACAGGAATTATTGAATTATTGCAGGAGCTACAGCAAAAGGTCAGCTTAGAAATAGAATGGAAATTAGAAGATATTGATTTGGATAAAGGAATGGAAGATCATCTTTTTCGGATTCTTCAAGAATCTGTATCCAACACATTAAGACATGCAAAGGCAAGTTCCTTACAGGTCCAGCTTATTCAAAGAGAATCATTTGTCATTTTACGAATAATAGATGATGGAGTTGGTTTCAATATTGATAAAAGAAAGGCAGGCTCTTATGGACTTCAAAACATGCATGAAAGAGCAGCAGAAATAGGTGGGGTATTAAAGTTAATCAGTTTGGAAAATAAAGGAACACGTTTGGAAGTAAAAGTTCCGATTTTGGAAGGGGAGGAGGATATAAATGATTAGAGTATTACTTGTTGATGATCATGAAATGGTACGGATTGGCGTTTCCTCTTATTTATCTGCGCAAACAGATATCGATGTGGTGGGAGAAGCGGAAAATGGCAGCAGAGCAGTAGAGCTAGCACTCTCGTTAAAACCAGATGTCATTTTGATGGACTTAGTGATGGAAGAAATGGATGGAATAGAAGCAACACGCCAAATAGTAGAAGCATGGGAGGATGCAAAAATTATTATTGTCACTAGTTTTCTTGATGATGAGAAAGTCTATCCAGCTTTACAGGCTGGTGCAACTAGCTATATGCTCAAAACATCGAAGGCTAGTGAAATAGCAAGAGCTGTGCGCGAAACATTTCAAGGCCAAATTGTGCTAGAGCCAGAAGTCACCGATAAAATGATGACAAAAATGCGGGAAAAGAAAGCAACTCCTCTGCATGAAGAATTAACCGCGAGAGAAATGGAAATTCTTCTATTAATGGCAGAGGGCAAAAGCAATCAGGAAATTGCCGATGATTTATTTATCGCTTTAAAAACGGTAAAAACACATGTTAGTAATATACTTAGCAAACTACAAGTACAAGATCGAACACAGGCAGTCATTTATGCATTTAAGCATTCCCTTGTAGAATAAGAAAGCCAAATCCCTTTCATATTAGGAACACTCCCTTAATCAAACGTTTAAATAAGATATTTCTCTCTCTTCTATCGAGAAAAAGACAAACTAGGAAAATATTTTTCGAACTTGTCTCATATGATGGTAAAGAAGAGAAAAATAAACACACGTCTTTTACATTTACGTTTGTAGAAGATAGATTGAGGGAGAGATTCATGAGTTCATTTTACAAAGGGACCTTCTTATTAATTGTAACAGCTTTTTTTGGCGAATGTATTGAATTTATTATTAATATGATAATGGCCAGGGAACTTGGAGAACATGGACTAGGCCTATTCATGACAGTGTTGCCTACTATTTTTCTCATCGTCCTGCTAGCTACCTTTGAGTTGCCAACATCTATTTCAAAATTTATAGCAGAGAAAGATTCAAAGTATCATTTATCCATGCTTCAGCAAGTGCTAAAGTGGACCATTATATTTACTATTTTTCTAACGATCATCGCATCTATCATCATACCTTTTATCCCTATTTTTTATTCCTATCATCCACTATTAAAGTGGCTAGTCATTCTCCTGCTGCCGATTATTTCCTTCACCTCTATTGCAAGAGGTTATTTTATGGGAAAACAGCAGATGGGGAAAATTGCCGCTTCTAATTTTTTGAAAAAAATCATTCAGCTTGGATTATTGGTCTTCTTATTTCAGTGGTTTTCCTTTGACCTTAATACATCTGTATTAATTGCCTTTTTTACAATCGTTGGAAGTGATACAGTCGTCTTACTGTACTTAATGCATATGTTTTTCGTACAGTATCAGCGGATTAAAAAAGGGAAGAATGAAACCATGAATGGAAAGGTAATTTGGAAAGATTTATTATCTGTCTCTATTCCGACAACGGGACTTCGAATATTTCATGCACTGACCCATGCTATTCAGCCATTTTTAATTAAAGGTGCATTAGTGGCTTCAGGAATTACAGCAGCGAACGCAACAGAGCAGTATGGAATGCTTGCTGGGATAGCAATGACGATTGGATTTTTCCCAGCCTTTATCTCCCATAGCTTTATGACAATGCTGATACCGACCGTTTCGAAAGCATATGTCCAAAAAGACTATTCCAAACTGCAAAAACTATTGCAACAAGTAATGATAATTACCGCTATCTACGGTACTATTGCTGTTGGAATATTTTATTTTTACGCGGATACATTGACAATGACCTTTTTTCATTCCACTCAGGCAGCAATAATTGTTCAGCTTTTATGGCCGTATTTTTTGCTGCATTACTTTACCATTCCAATGCAAGCATACTTAATAGGGTTAGGGCTGCTAAAGGATGCAGTTTTTCATAGTATTTGGTCAACTTCTTTCTCCTATGCAGCAATCTATTATTTAGGTTCTTTAAGTCAGCTTCAGATGAGTGGAATTGCGATCGGCATGAATTTAGGGGCAGTCATTTTAGCCTCATTACATTATTTAACGATCTGCAAAAAAATAGGGATTTCGATATGGTTAACACCTGTAAATAAACTTCATTAAAAAATTTTGATAAATTGTGTAGGGATTCGAATGTTGTAAGACGTTTATTATGTAGAATCGTAAAAAGGGAAGGGGAAGATGAAAGAAAATGGAATCCCTAATAGATAAAACGCAATTAGCGGAAGAAAATCAAGAAGAATTATTTGAACAAGTAGTGAAAGAATATGGAAAATCAATTTATATTTATATAGTATCACTCGTGAAACATAAAGAACTTGCAGAGGATTTGTATCAGGAAGTATTAATTTCTGCTTATACATCATTTGGATACTTTGAGGATGTCCAGAAAGTGAAAAGTTGGCTATATAAAATTGCCTTAAATAAATGTAGAGATTATTGGAGAAAGGAAAAATCCTCGAAGAAATTTTGGGAAGAGACTGTCTATACATATGCACGAGATACGTCTGTTGCTTTGGAACCAGAGGAAACATTACTATGCAAATGTGATAAAGAGGAAATGATTGATACATTAGAAGAACTTCCTAATATGTATAAAGAACCATTACTCCTTTTCTATTATCATAATCAAACATTAGTAGAAATTAGTAATCATACAAAAACACCGTTATCCACGGTGAAAACAAGAATGAAACGAGCGAAGGATCAATTAAAGCCTAAGGTCATGAATAAAAACATTGCTTATTTGTAAAAAGAAAATGGAATCAGTGGGAGAAAGTTGATCTGCTCACTGATTCGTCACAGGATAATGGTGCATTGATGTTTCCTTTCGAATACTCGATAGCCTCACTAAGTTTAGCTAAGAACATATTAGCTTTGAATCCATTCATAGTAGGCATCATCATACATAGTCGCAATTCAAATCTTGTCATAATAGACTTATGTTTCTGCTAATTCATTATTTCTTTGTTTATTATAGTAATTTACCGAATACATGGCACCTTCATTTACCATATTATTGTCACCAATATCATCTGGAGCGGGATTTCCTGCTTTAGAAAGTAAATCGTCTTTTTGCGTAGAATTGAATTTGTTTTTTAAGCGATTAAACATATCTCTTCCTTTATTTGTGAAAAGAAAAAAACTTCCTACACCTGCTCCTAATAATGCAAAGGTACGCATTGAATTTTTTCCAAACATGAGAGAATCCCTCCTATTATTTTACTGGTCCTTCTTGTTTTACTACTATTCCTTTATTTACCCCATTGAGAGTTTTATAAACTATGATCAGGGAATAATAATAGAAAACTAGTAAGGGGGATAAATATGAAAAAATACCGGTTAGAAAACTGGGATTGGTATCAGTTGTTAGAAGAAGAGGATGTTGGAGAAGTTTCGTTAGAAAAAGGACCGTTAATAAATACGTGGTTTCGTGAAATAAAAGATAAACGAACGAACTATCTTCACATTGATACGTCAGTAGAAGATCAGGAAACATTAAGTGGCTCCCTTATATATCATCGGGAAGTAGATAAGAAGGAAGAGTATGAAATTTTTCATTTCTATTTATCCAATGAAGCGCTAATCACCTTTGATTACAAAGATAATAGCCTGCATATCGATAGAAGTAACTTTATCCAGGAAATAAAGAGAGCGCAAACGCCGATTGAAGGGTTTATGGTTATTTTAGGAAAAATAATGACAGAAATTTTGTATCATATTGATTCCTATGAACAGCAATTAGATGAATTGATTTGGGATGTAAAACAGAGAAATAGTATAAAGACATTAGATAAAGTATATAAATCTAGACATGAACTTCTTATTTGGAAGAATGTCATGATTCCCTTTTTAGAAATAAGATATTCATTGGAAGAGGCATTTGGAGAGAAAATTACAAAGGGAAAAGAATATGCGCGCATTAGTAAAAGAATTGACAGAGGATTAATTTTGGTAGAAGAATATCAGAAGGAATTAAATAATCTTGTCGATTTTGAAGAAGTTGTATCGCAACATCGAGGAAATGAAATTATGAAAACTCTTACAGTGTTTACTACACTATGCACTCCCATTATGGCATGGGGTGCACTATGGGGAATGAACTTTAAAATAATGCCTGAGCTAGAATGGAAGTTAGGCTATCTATTTTCTTTAGCAATTATTATTGGGTCTACTGTCGTAGTTTATTTCTTTCTCAAATCAAGAGGTTGGATGGGTGATTTACTAAAAGCGCGGAAGAAAAATTCGTTTTTTCGATAATAGATTACCAAAGAAAATTAGACTCTCCCTTATAAAGTAGCATATAATAATGAAGGTAGATATGTTATGGAAATTCAAACTCCCAAAGGTTATGCAAGGAGGATATATGGAAGAGTCTAAATTTTGTAGTGAGTCCCTTGTGGTAAAAACAAGCATTGTTTTTCCAACTGACACGAATACTTATGGTACTTTATTTGGCGGTAAGCTAATGGCATATATTGACGATACAGCTGCCATTTCAGCGATGCGACATGCAAGAAGGGGAATTGTGACGGCTTCGACTGATTCTGTCGATTTTTTGTATCCGATTCATGAAGGGAATGCTGTTTGCTTAGAAGCTTTTGTGACCTATACAGGATCTTCATCGATGGAGGTTTTTGTTAAAGTAACTGCGGAAGATTTAATTTCCGGTGAACGGCATTTATGTGCACTCAGTTTTCTAACAATGGTTGCTATTGATGAACATGGAAAACCAACAAAAGTTCCTAAAGTAATACCGCAAACGGAAGAAGAAAAAAGTTTATATGAGTCTGCGAAAGAACGAGCAGAGGCAAGAAAGAAACGGAAGAAAGAAACAGAAGAGCTTGCAAAAAAATATAGAAGTTTAGGATGATCAATCGAGAAATCCCATTTTCTTTATATGGAACAATCTCTAAACAATAGGGGAAGAAGTTGTCGAAGGGAAAATCGTTAAATGAATAAGATTCCTCGAATGGTAAAAAAACGATATTAGATGCTGTCGAAATATCAAATTATTTTCCAGGAAATGATGGGGAATTTCCGATATCTTGTCTAATATCATTGTCTGATTTTGCAGGGGGGATAGATTTCCGTTTTTCCTTGCCCATGTAGTATCCTCATTACTATCAAGGGATAGATGCTAGGAGGTAAAAATGAAAATATTTTCCCTTTCCTATTTTGTGATCACAAGGAAGATTGACTTACATATTCAAATCGAAGAAGAAGAAAAAACGCTCATTTTATGGAGTGATAGAGTTACAAGTGAAGAGCATACATTTCCGTTAAATGCGATACATGACATTTCATTTAAACCATCTCCAAATCGCTATAAAATCCTTTACTTGCACACAAATAGAGGTGTTTTCTCTTTTGTTGTAAAAGACAATCCAGAGGAAATGATTCGACAAATCAAAAGTCGTTTGGAAGATTATTTTTAAAGGGATAAATGTCGTTTTTTTAGCAAAAAAGGTTTGAGCAAGGAGGTTTTGGACCTCTTTACTCAAACCTTTTTAATCTCTACTGGACAGTATGCCGAATATACGTAGGATACTTATAAATAAATTTAGAAAATCAAGATACAAATTAAGCGCCATTAAAGGAACTTGATCTGCTGTAACGCCATAATGCTTCATTCGATTAAAATCATATAGCACATAGCCGCTGAATACAAGCACACCGATGAAGGAATATGCAAGCATACCGCCTGTTGCTAATGGCCAAAAGATATTAAAAATCCCGATAGTAATTAAAGCGATTAAGGAAGCCAGTAACATTCCTCTTAAGAAAGAGAAGTCTCGCTTCGTTTTTGTCGCGTAAATAGCGACACCAGCAAATACAACAGTTGTGGTTCCTAATGCATTAATAACCACATTTCCCCCGACAGTTGATACATAATAAGATACGATTGGAAAGGTAGTAATTCCTGAAATAAACGTAAAGATAAATAAAAAACCATAGGATAATGATTTTCCTTTTCTCGCAAAAATGGCAATTAATAAAAGAACAACTTCTAAAATAGATAAAGGCAAGAATAAGTAGGTTGGTACGAAATTACCAATCATCGTGCCGATAAAAGCTATTCCTAGTGAAAGGGCAAAAGTTCTTAAAACAGAGGGCATATATTCATTGCTTGGACTATATGCATACATTTTTTCTTCACTCCCGTATTGAGTTATGATTTATAGATTACTACGAAAACAACCTCTAAAAAGTTTCACTTTATTATTCTTTTTCACGAACAGCTTCTGCTTTTAATAAATCGCGAATTTCCTTTAATAATTCTTCTTTTGTATCTACTGTTACAGCTTCATCTTTGACTTCTTCTTTTTTCTTAAATTTACTTATTAACCGAACTACGAGAAAAATCGAGAAAGAAATAATGAAAAAATCAACAATTCTTTGTATGAAATTCCCATAATGAATACCAGCATAAGTCCATGAAGAAAAATTTACTCCGACAATAAAATGAGCAAAGAGAGGCATAATTAAATCCTCCACTAAAGAACTGACAATTTTGCTGAATGCTGTGCCAATCACTACCCCAACGGCTAAATCAATTACGTTTCCTTTTATTGCAAATGCTCTAAATTCTTTCCACATATTATCCTCCTTAAAATATCACTTTTGTTTCCATTATTGGTTATTAAAATATAATTATTCTTACATGAAAAATGTTTAATTTCAAGCTTCTGCTTTTGCTAAAATAGAGTGAAGAGGGATAAGGAGAAGCCTATTTGATTAATAGATTACTTTGAAAATCGAAAATGGTTCTTTCGGCTCACTTTCCGTTATCGCTATATGCTGTACTTTAATGAAACGATTTCCTTTTTTTATTTTTTCCACGAAAGCATGGAGTGTGTCAAGCGGAGCAATGGCGATACATTCCACAGTACCATCTGCTTTATTTCGAACCCATCCAGTTATGTGGTTTTCTAAAGCTAATGTTTGGACAAAATAACGAAAACCAACTCCTTGCACCCTTCCGCTAACAATAAGATGAAATTGCTTCATTTTTTACCTCCTTAAGGTACACCTTCTTATGTGAGATAATTTTTATTAATCATCTCATATTTATTTGTATTGTCGCAAGGTGGGTCAATAGATGTGAAGTGGAACTTGCAGAAAAATAGTCCATATGTTGTGTGTGAATGGTCATGGAGGATAAGAGGAAAGTAATTGGAAAAAGCTAGATTTGTAGATTGGAGAGCAATTTGGTACTATAAATAGGTGTGTGTCAGGCTTAAACAAAATGTTAGTACTATTTTTTGTTAGCCTTAAATAAAATAACTTATGGTGAGAGTGCCATTTTCTTCAATGATAAAGGCAATAATTAACCGTAATCGAGATATTTATTCTCCAAATAGAGAGAATAGATGTGTTTGAAAAATAGGAGAAAAATAATGAAAAGAAATAAATATATCTGGTTATTATGGGTAGGGGTAATGATAATTGCAGGAATTTTAGTGGCTTCCATGGTGAATTCCTATTTAGCAGAAAAACAAAAGAACGAGATGGACAAAAAGCATGTCGTTATTAAGAAAGATTTACAGTGGGTAGAAGAAAATGCTTATTTTGAAATAGATATGAAAGTCAAAGAGAAAGTGTATCAGGTATTTATTGTAGGAGAAGGGGAAAGAAAGTATCAACAAGTCGAAGATAATGAGCTTGGGAAAAAAGATGATACAATTGTATCCGGAGACTTTTCCTTTTACGTATGGACAAAGGAGTACGGAAATGAGGTAGTGAAACAAGAGCTAGAATTACCAAATCCACTGATTTTTAATTTGTCCCAAAAAAATATTGAAACATTTCTTGTTAATCAGCAAAATATTGCTGCTGTTTTTCAAGGGGAAGAAGCAAATGAAGTAATGGCTTATTTCTATACTATTCATAAAGAGAAATTGGTTGCCTTGACAGATTATGGCATGAAAATATACAGCAAAAGTATCAAAAACATTCAACAAAACTATATACAGACATTAAGAAAAAAAGATAATGAAATAATGGAATTTGATACATGGATGCTTGAGCCAACTAATGAAAAATTATTAAAAGTGGATGGAACTTCTATTGAGAATAAGGAAATCATTAAAAATTGGCTTGAGCAGGAAGAGTTTTATTTTCCATATAAAAATTTAAGTGTTACGACAAGTTTACTAAATTTAGCGGAACAAGGCATGTTAATAGGTGCTCAATATCCGATTGGTACCAATATAAACGAAATAAAGAAAATAAACTCGAGCTATACGGATACTGAGTATAATCAGAAATACAATCAATTAGATCTTCCAGAGGTCACTTATTACTATGATAAGGATACGAAACTGGTTACCTCTATTTCGATATCTGGAATTCGATTAAAAGAATCGGTGCAGGCCATTCAAGATACATTAGGAAAGCCTGAGGAATATGTTACAAAAGATGATGGGTATGTTGCGACATACTTAGCAGGAAATTATAAGCTACTAATCCAATTAGAATTATCGCAAAAGATTAAATCGATTCGATTAGTAAAATAGGGTTTTTATCGAAGCAAAAATAAGGATGTTTCATGGAATGGCTATAAATTGTAACCAATCCATGAGACATCCTTTATTTCATTTTATTTTTGGGAGGCTGGCGCTTAAAAAGCCCAATCACCATTACGGAACACGGCTTCTACAGTACCATCTGCTGTAATACCATCAATGTTCATTTTGTCTGAACCAATCATAAAGTCGACATGTGTAATGCTCTCGTTAAGTCCTTTTTCTGCTAATTCTTCGCTAGACATCTTTTTCCCACCTTCAATACAGAATGCATAGGCACTTCCAATTGCTAAGTGGTTTGATGCATTTTCATCGAATAATGTATTGTAGTATAGAATATTAGATTGTGATATTGGAGAACGATGTGGCACTAAAGCAACCTCTCCAAGATAATGAGAGCCTTCATCTGTTTCTACTAACTGGCGAAGAATTTCTTCTCCTTCCTCAGCCTTCACATCCACAATACGTCCATCTTTAAAGGTAACAGAGAAATTATTAATAATATTCCCACCATAGCTTAATGGTTTTGTACTTGATACAGTTCCATTTACACCTGTTTTATGAGGAACGGTGAAAACTTCTTCTGTCGGCATATTTGCCATGAATTCAAAACCTTTTTCATTGATAGAGCCTGCTCCACACCATAGATGTCCTTTTGGAAGATCGATGGTTAAATCTGTACCTGGAGCTGTGTAATGAAGCTTTTCATATGCTTTCTCATTTAAGTAATCTACTTTTGTATGAAGTGTTTTGTCATGTTCTTGCCAAGCTTGGATTGGATTTTCCTGATCCACTCTGATTGCTTTGAAAATAGCATCCCAAAGTAATTCTACTCTAGAATCTTCTGGAGCGTCAGGGAAAACAAGATTTGCCCATGCCTTTGAAGGCACAGCAATTACTGTCCAGCTTACTTTATCGGACTGTACATATTTTCGGAACTGGCTTAAAGCGGTGCCAGAAGCTTTTTGGAAATTGCTGATTCTTTCAGAAGGAATCCCTTTTAAAAGGTCTGGACTTGAAGATACAACAGACATGAAGGCTGCTCCTTCTTCCGCAAGTGCAATTGTCTCTTTTGCTCTCCATTCGGGATATTCGGTGAATGCTTCGTCTGGTGCCAATTCAAATTTTGTGCGAGTAACGACATCATCACCCCAGTTAACAACGACATTTTTTGCACCGATTTGGTATGCCTCTTTCACTACTAAACGAACAAATTCAGCAGCTTCAATAGATGTATTGATAACAAGTGTTTGTCCGTTTTGGATATTAACGCCGACCTTTACTGCAAGTTCAGCATATTTCTGAAGATTTTCTTGAAATGTACTCATTTTCATTCTCCTTTTCTATAAGCTATTAGCTCTATGTATGAGCATAAATCCCAAGGATGGAATGGATGCTGCTTCTATTGTAGCTTTTTTAGAATAAGAAATAAACTGATTGATCGTAACATTAGGATAATAATTGATGGTATTTAGAGGAGCGTGACAACTAGGCTGTATTTTTTGTTAGAATAGACGTGACGATTATTCAAGGAGGATTATATGGCTAATAAATTACAGGCAGTTATCTTTGACTTTGATGGTGTCATAGCAGATACTGTCCCTCACTATTACGAAGCAACGAAAAGAATGGCGATGAAAATCGGAGTCCCATTTACAAAAGAGGATAATTTAAGGTATCAGGGTGTACCAAGAAAGATTCTGATTGATGATTTAGTGGCAAGAACAAATAATGTTTTTTCAGAATCAGAAAAAGAAGCGCTAGGAAATCAGAAAAGTGATTATTATAAAGAATTAATTAGTGAATTTACTGTTGAAAATATGTTGCCAGGAATGTATGTGTTTCTAAAAGAATTGAAGGATGCCGGGATAAAATTTGGAATTGCGTCCTCTAGTTCCAATGCTCCGTATCTTTTGGATCGCTTTGGAATTAGAAACTGGTTCGAATGCATCGTAGATCCTCATTCTCTAACAAAAGGAAAGCCTGATCCAGAAATATTTTTAGCAGCTGCGGATTGTTTAGGGGTTGATTATGCTAATTGTGCTGCAATAGAGGATGGGCAAGCAGGCTTGAGCGGAATATTGCAAACACCTATGTTTGCTGTTGGTATTGGGGAGGGAGAAGTTTTTGAGAAAGCAAATTGGCGAGTTTCCTCTACCTTGGAATTAAAAGCTAATACTTTATTAGAAAAGTTCCATAATAGATAGAAAAAATCCAAACAATCATATGTATCGTATGATTGTTTGGATTTTACTATTTAATCTTCGTCTTTCTTCATAGCGGCTTTCAATAAGTCACCTAAACTGTTTCCAAAGCTTTCGTCTTTGCTATATTTTTGAACTAATTTTCGTTCTTCTCTTTTATTTATCGTTTTTTTACGATCTGTCGCTTTTTCTACAACGTTACAGTTTCTGCATTGGAAATAGGTTCCTGCCACTCCGTTATGAATCTCCATTTTCTTATGGCATTGCGGACAGCGTTTATTTGATAGCTTAGGATCCTTTCTTTTACTGAAAGAACACTCTAGACTGGAGCATACAAGAATTTTTCCGTTTTTTGTATTCTTTTCCTTCAAGAAGGAACCACACTCAGGACACTTGGAGCCCGTTAAATTTTGCATTTTATATGATTTATCACTATGTTTAATTTCACGGACAAATCGTTTGGTTTGATCCTTGATTTGCTCCATAAACTGTTGAGCATTTGCTTTTCCCTTTGCTATATCCTCTAACTCATTTTCCCACTTCGCTGTCAAGTCAGGAGTAGTCAAATCATCGTTAACAAGATTAATCAATTGTTTCCCTTTAGAAGTAGAATGTAATTTTCCGTTTTGTCTTTCCAACACTTCAGAGGAAAGGAGTCTTTCAATAATTTCTGCACGTGTAGCAGGTGTTCCAAGCCCAAATTTCTCCATTTTCCCTAGAATATCAGCTTCCGTAAAGCGTGATGGAGCTTCTGTGAATTTTTGCTCCATTATCACGGATTGTACTGTTAACTTTTTTCCTTTTTGAAGCTGAATCTTTTTGTCAGAATCTGTTTTACGGTTATCTAAAGCTTTAAAGCCTAAATCCAATACATTCGTTTCTTGAGCAACAAATGTTTCTCCATTGATGTCTAACATAGTAGAAATCGTTTCATATTTGTATTTTGGATAAAATAATGTCAAAAATCTTTTTACGATTAAATCATAAATTTTTACTTCCTCATTATCTAAACGATTTAAAAAAACGGGCTGTTCCGTTGGAATGATGGCATGGTGATCAGAAACTTTATTGTTATTGAACACATTATTTGCCTCGATTTTTCCTTTATTACGTAAGACCGGTTGCACCTCTTCTTTAAATGCGCCAGCAATACTTTCTAAGCGATCAAGCATGGTAGCCTTCATATCTGTTGTTAAGTAACGTGAGTCCGTTCTAGGATAGGTTACTAGTTTATGCTGTTCATATAGCTTTTGCAATACATTTAGCGTCTTTTTAGCAGAAAAGCCAAATCGTCTATTTGCATCACGCTGCAACTCGGTTAAATCGTAAGGCAATGGTTGATGTTCTGTTTTTTCTTTTATAATAAGGGATTCTACTGTAGCTGGCTTTCCCTTTGACTTAGCCACAATCTCTTCTGCTTTTTCTTTAGAAAAGATTCTTCGCTCCTGGTTATTTTCGTATTTTGCTTGCAGTGAGTCTACGTTTGCAGTGATGGTCCAATATTCTTTCGGAACAAAGGATTGAATCTCTTTTTCTCTTTCTAGAACCATGGAGAGGGTTGGTGTTTGAACTCGACCTGCAGACAATGGGTCATTGAACTTAGTAGTTAAGGCTCTTGAAACATTTAATCCAATTAGCCAATCAGCTTGAGCTCTACATACAGCTGATTGGTATAAGCGATCAAATTCCTTCCCTGGTTTTAACTGCTTAAATCCATCTTTTATTGCACGGTCGGTTTGAGACGAAATCCATAAGCGCTGCGTTGGTTTGTTAAAACGGATTTTTTCTAATATCCACCTTGCAACTAATTCTCCTTCTCGTCCTGCATCGGTTGCGATAATGCATTCTTTAATCTCTTTTCTTTTTGCTAATTGTTCAATGGCTTTGTATTGATGACTTGTTTGTTTCATGACCTTTAATTCCATCTTCTGTGGAATTATTGGCAAATCATCTAGATTCCAATTTTTATATTTAGGATCATAGTGCTCTGGCATTTTTAATTCAATTAAGTGGCCTAAAGCCCAAGTAACAATATACTTATCTGATTCTAAATAGCTTTTATTTGATTTATTGCAGCCAAGTACTCTTGCAATTTCTCTCGCAACACTCGGTTTTTCACATAAAACAAGTGACTTCATTTAAACACCTTCTAACAAAAAATTTTGGGCCGTTTCTTGATCTTAAATAAAAGTTGGTTGATTTCTGTTTATTCAACTTAAGGAAAAGCTTCTTAAGAATAATACGATACATTCTAGTATAACATGAGTTGAGGCTGGTAATAGGATATAGTGTTGAATGAGAGGGGCTGTGCTTTAGTTTATAGGAAATATGAGGAACGGCGTCCATTCTCTTTTTTTGAACGCCGTATGTTGATTTGTCTTACTCTTCTTCTTCGATTCGATTCTTAAATGCTTCTTGTGTTACAATAAATTCTTCATCTCCAGGAGCATCCTCTGTATGTGTATGCTTTCTTGTGTCTTTTGGAAGCGGTCCAGGATGATGTTTCTTTTTATGATTAAAATGTTCTCCACGTGCCATTGATAACACCCCTTTCTTACCTTTCTATTTTTCATAAAAATGGTCTATCCTATACGAAAGGGAATGGAAAAATATATAATGAAACTAGGTATATAAAACAGGAGGGGATGGGAATGGATTTTTCGTTTCTTGTTTCAGAAGACAAAATTAAAAAAGCGTACCAAAATGGTGAGTTTAACAATCTTCCTGGGTTCGGTAAACCACTTCCAAAAGATAGCTTAGCCTCCGTACCAGAAGAATTGCGAATGGCTTATCGCGTATTGAGAAATGCCGGATATTCTTTAGAGGAAGATAAGATTAGGCAGGAATTGTTGTCAATGGAAGATTTAATCCGTTCTTGTGAAACAGAAGAAGAGAAAGTGGATTTGCAAAGAAAATATAATGAAAAATTATGGAGATTTAATAAAATGATGAAAGAGCGAACAGGGACTAATCATTCAAAGCATTTTTCTAATTATCAGAAGAAGGTTGAGGAACGGTTATTTCCTCAGTAAGTCTTTGGGTATAGTTTTTTGGCTTACGTCGTAAGATTGACTGCTTATTCGATTTTTATCTTTTAAAAGGATAGAATGATTAACACAAGGGGATAAAACATCGCCCTTTTTTTTTGAAAAAAACAGGACTATTGGCATAAATCAAGAAGTTAACAAAATTTACATAAAATAAAACTAAAAAAAAGAGGAGATTTGTCGAAAAAAAGGATAAGACTTAGAAACGAAATTTTGGAATAAGATAGGTGAACAAGATGGATAAAACATCCTTGATAGGAATTATACTTGCCATTATTGCTGTTGGAGTAGGGATGGT
This sequence comes from Niallia sp. HCP3S3_B10, assembly GCF_052064465.1. NCBI lineage: Bacteria > Bacillati > Bacillota > Bacilli > Caryophanales > Bacillaceae > Niallia > Niallia sp. HCP3S3_B10. The sequence goes on from NZ_JBQHVO010000029.1 coordinate 38,086, forward strand.
TTTTAAAGGAGTTAGCCCAATCGTATTATTGAACCCAGCGGCTATTCTCATTATTTTAGTCGGTACAGTTGCGGCAGTAGTTATTGCCTTTCCAGCTTCTGAAATTAAACGAGTTCCAAAGTTATTTGGTATCCTGTTTAAGGAACAAAGAATACAGGATACGAAAGAGTTAATCCGTTTGTTTTCAGAGTGGGCACAATTAGCTAGAAAAGAAGGTTTACTTGCTTTAGAAGCCAAAACAGATGATATTGAAGATCCATTTTTGAAAAATGGCTTATCTTTATCTGTTGACGGACAAAGTGCAGAGTATATTAGAGATGTATTAACAGAAGAAATAGAGGCGATGGAAGAAAGACATCGCACTGGATCACAAATTTTTACACAAGCGGGAACTTATGCCCCTACATTAGGAGTGCTAGGTGCAGTAATTGGACTTATTGCGGCATTGGGAAATATGTCAGATGCCGAAGCACTTGGACATGCTATTAGTGCTGCGTTTGTCGCTACTCTAATGGGAATTTTTACAGGATACGTTTTATGGCATCCATTTGCAAATAAGTTGAAAAGAAAATCACAAATGGAAGCAAGCCAAAAATATTTAATGATAGAAGGAGTTCTCTCTATTTTAGAGGGAGAAGCACCTAGAGTAATTGAACAGAAACTTGCATCGTATTTACCAGTTTCAGAAAGAAGAAAATTTCTGGAGGAAAATGAAAGTAGTGTGAATGCGAATGAGTAAAAAGAAGAAAAAAAAGAGAGTTCATCATGATGAACATGTAGATGAATCTTGGTTGGTTCCGTACGCAGATATTCTGACGTTATTGTTAGCTTTGTTTATCGTATTATATGGAATGAGTTCTGTCGATGCAAAAAAATTCTCAGCACTAGCAGATGCATTTAATAGAGAATTACAGGGAGGGACAGGTTTCTTTGAATATCCTAGCCCCACACCATCCATGGAGGAGAAAGAATCAGATATTAATATAGATGATAAAGAAAAACAGGAAGAATCAAAGGAGCTCTCGGAAGAGGAATTAAAGGAATTAAAGAAACAGCAAGATCAAAAGGAATTGGAAGATATTCAGAAAAAGGTAAATGCTTATATTGATGAGAATAAATTAGGTAATAAGCTTGATACGAAGCTTACTGGGGAAGGCTTACATGTATCGATTAGAGATAATGTCCTATTTGCTTCAGGAAGTGCAGATTTACGAAGCAAGGATAGAAAAATCGTTTCAGAAATTGCCAATTTACTGGTGATGGATCCTCCAAGGAGTATAATCATAAGTGGGCATACTGATAATGTTCCAATTAGTAATTCTCGTTATGATTCAAACTGGGAACTAAGTGTAACGAGAGCGTTAAATTTCATGAAATTACTCCTTGAAAATAAAAAACTTGATCCGAAATCATTTAGTGCTAAAGGTTACGGCGAGTTTCAACCGATTGCCAGTAACAAGACTGCTGAAGGAAGAGCGCAAAATAGAAGAGTGGATATTTTAATTCAACCACGAATAGCAACAGAAGACTAACGAATGACAGTCTTTCTGTTGCTGTTTTTTTGTAATTAGGAAGAAGGATGCTCGTTATAAGACGAATAGATAAAATTTTTGCAGGAATGAATAAATTATTGTCTTTCTATAAACAAAAGTTTATAATATAAACAAAAGTTTTGTTAGGCAAGAGTACAAGTTTTTACACATTATATTATTGTTAGTTTCACTTTAACCTGAGGGGGAAATGGAAGTGAATGATAAAGAGATGTACATCCTTCGGCTAATTAAAGAAAATCCCTTTGTTACGCAAAATGAATTAGCTGAGAAACTGGGGCTGTCCCGTTCTGCTGTGGCAGGGTATATTTCTTCTTTAACAAAAGAAGGAAAATTACTTGGAAGAGCTTATGTACTACCGAAAAAGAAAGAAGTTATTTGTATAGGCGGAGCCAATATTGATCGTAAGGTTCAAGCAGAAGAAACGATTCAGTATGGGACATCCAATCCAGCCTCAACCAGTCAGTCACCTGGAGGAGTAGCAAGAAATATTGCAGAGAATTTAGGTAGACTGGGTATCGATACCTCTTTATTCACTATTGTAGGAGAGGATCATGAAGGGGAATGGTTATTAGATAATACGCAGCACTATGCGGATATCACTCCTTCTCTGTTGTCTAATCTAAATAGAACTGGTACCTATACAGCGCTGTTAGATTCAGATGGTGAGCTCGCTGTGGCTTTAGCGGATATGTCTATCTATGACAGCATTGATAAAGATACAATTGATAAAAAATGGGGCTATATAGCAGCATCGGAACTAGTCATATTAGATACTAATTTTTCAGGAGATGTATTAGAGCATATTATTGTTCGATGTAGACAAGAAAATATGGCATTATGTATTACCCCTGTATCCGCACCTAAGGTCAAAAAATTGCCCGATAATTTACAGGGAGTAACATGGCTTATTGCAAATAGTGATGAAGCCGAGGTACTTACTGGAATGAAAATTAAAGAAGAGGGAGATTTCTTTAAGGCTGCCGAAAAAATTATTGCCAAGGGTGTAGAAAAAGTCGTTATAACTCGAGGAGATAAAGGCCTGATCTATTTTACAAAACTTGGTGAAGCAGGGGTTATTTTAACTCCAGAAGCAGAAGTGATTGATGTAACAGGAGCAGGAGATTCACTCGTTTCAGGCATCATGTATTCGCATATCAAAGGGCTAAACACAGAAAATGCATGCAAAATTGGAATTGCTTGTTCGATTATAACATTGCAATCAAATCAGACAGTAAACCCTTTATTAAATAATAAAAAGCTACAAGAAATTTTCGGAAAATACTTTCGTTAAAAGGAGCATGAACATGAAAACAGAATGGCTAGAATTTTCAAAAGAAGTATTGGAAGCAAAGAAAAACAATCAACCGATTGTCGCATTAGAATCAACTATTATATCACACGGTATGCCTTATCCTCAAAACGTAGAAACAGCTAAAGAAGTAGAAGATATTATTCGTAAAAATGGAGCAGTACCTGCAACAATCGCCATTATAGAAGGAAAAATTAAAATTGGTTTATCAGAGGATGAGATTGAATTTTTAGCTAAAAGTGACAATATTGAAAAAGCAAGCAGACGCGATTTACCTTATCTGATTGCTGGCAAGAAAAATGGTGCAACAACGGTTGCTGCTACGATGATTTGCGCAGAACTTGCAGGAATCAAAGTGTTTGTAACAGGCGGAATTGGTGGTGTTCACAGAGAAGCTGAACAAACAATGGATATTTCTGCAGACTTACAAGAGCTTGCTAAAACAAGTGTAGCAGTTGTGTGTGCTGGTGCAAAATCAATTTTAGATATTGGTTTAACGTTAGAATATCTAGAAACATATGGTGTCCCGGTTGTTGGTTATGGATCAAAATCTCTTCCAGCCTTTTATACAAGAACTAGTCCATTTGAAGTGAATTTTTCTGTAGAAACTGCAAAGGAAGCAGCAGATATGATTCAAACAAAATGGGAGTTAGGACTAGATGGCGGGGTTGTAATTGCTAATCCAATTCCAGAAAAAGATGCGCTTGAGGAAAAATATATTACGGATATTATTGAAAAAGCATTACAAGAGGCGAAGGAGAATAATATTACTGGTAAAAGGGTAACTCCATTTCTATTAAGTAGAGTAAAAGAGCTAACAGAAGGTACAAGCTTAGTAGCTAATATTGCATTAGTTAAAAATAACGCAGAAGTTGGTTCTAGAATAGCAGTCGAGTTAAATAAATAATACAAGGACTAGTTAAAGTAGAATGCCGCCTAAAATCGGATGCTAATTCTGCTTTAACTAGTCTATTTTTATCCCGTATTTACACCCCAGTAAGACTCTCCACCGATTGCTTAATAGAATACGAGGAAGATAGGTGGAGATTCACCCATTTCCGAACGGTGCCACTAATCAATAGTGAGGAAAGTATAAAATGTCCCATGTTGGTTAGTTGCACTTTATTAGAAATGAGCTTCTTCTTCTAGAAAGCCGAAGCCCATTCTGTGTGGTACCTGCGCTTATTCCATTGCGCATTTCGCGTTACTAGTCTTTTTGTCTTTTTTTGAACTTAACGTATTCAAGAATACCGGCAAAATCTTCTTTGGTAACCCCATCCTCTATAGCTTCTTCTACTAAACTCATCCAGTCTTCATCTATTCCGTCAATTACTGTATTGTTATTGTCTAGTAGTTCTTCTACATTGGTATCAAGGGTGTGGGCGAGTTTCGTAAGCACTTGAAGGGAGGGGTTTTTTTGAATGCCCCTTTCAATATAACTTAAGTAGGATTTCGAGACACCGGATCTATCGGAAAGTTCATTGATAGAATAACCTCTTTTTAATCTTAGCTTCTTTATCTTTATTCCAACCAACATGAATATTCTCCTTACCACATATAGAAGTATAATTTCATTATAACGAACGTATCGTTCAATAAAAAATACAAAAAAGCTAGAAAACGAGAGTAATTTTGAGAAAACGAACGATTTTTGTTCGTTAAAGAGAAATAATGGCTGTTTTTGGAATTTTTGAAAATGATAGATTTGCACTATACTAATAAAAAAAGTTCTTTACTAAGAACGGTTTAGATGTTTATAGAACTAATCGATTATACTACAACACAATGATGTAAGGAGTTCGTTATAACGGTCCGTAAAGTCCGATTGTTCTACTAACCTTCAGTAGGGGATGGTGGCAAAACTCCAGTGATGGAAGTTTCACTTATAAAGCTAAATAAATAAAGAGGGTGAAAAATGTATAGGAAAAATTGTGATAAATGCTTTAGACCGTCATTTAGTAGTAGTGAACTAGGAAATTGGATTTGTCCTATATGTCAAAATGATTTAACGGAATATCCTTTTTTTGACGCGATTACATATGAACAAATTCATATTAATTATTCGTTTAAAAAAGTGATAAAAAGCTATACAACACAATACTATAATAGAAAGTCACATTAACTAGTAATGCAGGCATATAAAAAGAAGTAAATAATGCGTTTGTAGGATTATTTCGATAAAATTCGCGGGAGATAACTTTTTTTGTAGAAACAGCAAGAAATCTTTTAGTAATTTGTCCTAATTTTATGACAAATTACTGCATCTTTTAAATGTAAAAAACGCTATAATGATAAAACAGTAAAGGACAAGTGAAACCATTATGATGTTAAGGGCAAACCAATACGAAAGTTTGGGACGCAAAGTCACGGATCTAATGTTTTATACAATGATGGCCGGACTGCCAAAATACAAATGTATTTTTGGGGAGGAAGAATTAAGTGATTAATAGTCAACTTTTTACCGAAGAATTGGATTCAGAATGGATTCAATTAATTAATGAAGCCAAAAATATTGGAATGAATTTGCAAGAAGTAAGAGCATTTCTGCGAAGTGAGAAGGATTACTTAATTCAGGAAAATCCGAAATAGTCATTTGTATAAAAGTAGATTTATAATGTTAAAGGCAAAAAAAAGAATGTCTACGTTGAATTTCTCACAATTAGTATGATGAGCTAATTATGAGAAATTCAATGTAGAAAAATCTCTTTCGAATTTTTATGTCTTTATATCATATTTAGGCATGGAATTATTTTTTTTGTTCCAGTCTCCATCTATTAAATTCCAAAAACTCACGAAATTCTTTTTTGGATACACCAGAATCCATAGCTTCTTTTACAATTTTTAACCATTCTGAATCTAAGTCATCCTTGTTTTGATGGTCATTTATCAAATGATCAACTGGTATATTGAAAACAGCTGCAATTTTTTCTAAAAATTGAATCGATGGATTGGATTGTAAATTTCTTTCTAAAGAACTTAAATATGATTTTGCCACTCCTGCTTGTTCTGCTAATTCCGATAAGGACATTCTTTTCTCTAAACGTAGCTGCTTAACACGATCCCCAATCATACGCTCACTCACTTTCACTCTTAACGGTATGTATATTTATCATAGCATTTATAGATGAAAAGTTCCATATAAAGAACGAATTGTTCTATCCACTATGCTTAAATAGAGAGATGAATTTCATTTTTTGTTCATAATATTGAAATGTCTCATTAGTATTTACCCTTTCCTACATAAAATGAAACATTTTTTTAGTTGTTTTTCAATCCTTTTTAGACAATTTGTCTGAAAAAGAGTAGAATGGTAACGAATAATTTGAAAATGTTGGTGAATTACGTGTTGAATAAATATTATGTGATATTTGAGGAGCTTGAAGCTGCGATAAGAAATGGGAAGTACCCGCCAGATACTATTTTACCATCTGAAAATGAATTAGCAGAGCAATATAATACATCTAGAGAAACCATTCGTAAGGCTTTAAATATTTTATCTCAAAAAGGATATATCCAAAAGCTCAGAGGGAAGGGTTCCTTAGTTCTTGATTTAGAAAAATTACAATTTCCCATTTCAGGATTGGTTAGCTTTAAGGAATTGGCTGATAAAATGGGACATTCCTCTGTAACGATTATTGAGCGTTTTATGAATACACAGCCATCCTCGCTTTTACAAAAAGAAATGCAGCTTAAGAAAGAAGATTCGATATGGGAAGTTTTTCGAGTTAGAGAAATTAATCAGGAACGGATTATTCTAGATAAGGATTATATCGTTCGGAAGTATGTGCCAGGATTAACGGAAGAAATATGTAGAAACTCTATTTTTGATTATATAGAGAAGGAATTGAACTTAAAAATTAGTTTTGCTAAAAAGGAATTTACAGTGGAAGAACCGACAGAAGAGGACTATAATTTGCTTGATTTAGAAGGATTTCATTCCATTGTTGTTGTAAAAAACTATATCTATTTTGAAAATGCCACTTTATTTCAATTTACAGAGTCTCGACATCGACCAGATAAGTTTCGCTTTGTTGATTTTGCAAGGAGAAATGAAGCATAAAAAGAACGATAGCATGTTTTATTTTCTATCTATGGGGAACGTTACATATAGAAAATAGGAAAAGGAGATGCTATATATGAGTAAAAAAATTGCAACTTTAATTACTGATATGTTTGAGGATTCTGAGTACACAGAACCGGCTAAAGCATATAAAGAAGCTGGACATGAAGTAGTAACAATTGAATTGGAAGCTGGAAAAACAGTGGAAGGAAAGCAAAAAGAAGCGACGGTTAAAATTGATAAGGGGATTGCAGATGTGACTCCAGATGAATTCGATGCTTTATTTATCCCAGGTGGCTTTTCTCCTGATCAGCTTCGGGCAGATGATCAAGTAGTTGCCTTTACTAAAGCCTTTATGGATGCAAAGAAACCAGTCTTTGCAATCTGTCATGGCCCTCAATTGCTTATTACTGCAAAAGCGTTAGAGGGTAGAAATGCTACTGGCTATAAATCCATTAAAGTGGATATGGAGTATGCAGGTGCAACCTTTAAGGATGAAGAAGTAGTCGTATGTGGCGATCAATTAGTGACAAGTAGAACCCCAAAGGATATACCGTCCTTTACTAGAGAGTCTTTAAAGCTTTTAAATAAATAAGGAAAGTAAGATAGGAAGAGTCTGTACGTACACCTATTCATGATAAGGAGAATATAATCTTTTTATCATGAGTTGGAGTAGGTATAGGCTCTTTTTTGTGTTAATCTTAAGGAGAGATCATTGTACTTTTGGATTATTTGAAGCAATGCTTGTTGTTTTCCAAAACAAGTCAACGAAAGAATGGTAAATTACATTCTCACTTATAAGTAGCATACTTAATAAAAACCGCAAATAGGAAGAGGATATATCAGGGGGAATAGATGAAACCCTATTTTTTTAATCCTTAGCGGTAACTTTAGATAGAAAGAAGGATTGAAAATGATTGTTTTAAAATCGAAACGAGAAATAGAAAAAATGAAGAAGGCAGGCGAGATTCTGGTTGGTTGTCATAAAATGATTGCTAAGCTTGTAAGACCAGGAATTACTACTTTTGAAATTGATCAAAAGGTAGAAGCGTATTTAGCGGAAAAAGGGGCAACGCCTGAGCAAAAAGGGTATCGTGATTATGCATATGCAACTTGTGCAAGTATAAATGACGAGATTTGTCATGGCTTTCCAAGGAAAGAACCACTGAAAAAAGGGGATATTGTAACAATTGACATGGTTGTTAATTATAATGGAGCATTGGCTGATTCTGCATGGACATATGCGGTTGGAGAAGTATCAGCAGAGCTACAGAAATTAATGGATGTAACAAAAAAGGCATTGTATATAGGGATTGAACAAGCAAAACCAGGAAATCGAATCGGAGATATTGGATTCGCAATTCAACAGTATGTAGAGGAACAAGGACTTTCTGTTGTACGAGACTTTATCGGCCATGGCATTGGAAAAGTAATTCATGAAAAACCAGAAGTTCCTCATTTCGGGTTAGCGGGAAAAGGGCCACGTATAAAAGAAGGCATGGTATTCACAATCGAACCTATGGTCAATATTGGTGATTATAAAATGAAAATGGATAACAATGGCTGGACAGCAAGGACGATGGATGGCAAGCACTCTGCACAATATGAACATACGATTGCCATTACAAAAGAAGGACCTGTGATACTTACAGATCAAGATGCTTGATCTGTAAAAGCTACATATGAGAAGGCAAAAAACAATTGTTAATCTCTTGTAAGTTAAAATGAACTGGCTAAAAACAATAATCAGTGAGATGTGTCCACTGATTATTGTTTTCTTTATAGGTAAATTATTGCTTACGCAAGTTTCCTAATTCTTCAGCAATTGCCTGCATTTCATTTGGACTAAAAGAATCTCTTTTCATGACATGTTCATAAATTTCTTTAATTTCATCATAAAGATCTTCATCAAAATGAGTGGATTTAATGGCGCCGATGTTTAAAACCTTTAGCTTTTCTTTTATTTTTTCAATCATGAAATTTACGTTTTCTGTCGTTTTATTATCTAAATTCATACCTTTCCCCTTTCTTGGACAATAAAGTTGTTCTATTCATCTTTTCATGCAAACATAGAAATGTCAATATAGAGTATTAATCGCCAAAATAGATTGGTTATAATTACTTTAAAAGTAATCAAGTATGTAAATACAAAAATGGAGGAAAATAAAAATGAAAGTACGTGTTTTATTTATTTGCTTAGGAAATATTTGTCGCTCCCCAATGGCTGAGGCTGTATTTCGTGATTTAGTGGAAAAAGAAGGATTACAAGAAAAGATTGTTTGCGATTCAGCTGGAACAGGCGGATGGCATATTGGAAATCCGCCTCATCATGGAACAAGAGATATCTTAAAAGTAAATAAAATTAAGGATACGGGCATATTTGCTCGTCAATTAGAGGAAAAGGATTTAGAAGATTATGATTATCTAATTGCAATGGATAACAGTAATATTGCAAACATTAGAAAGCTAAATGAAATGTTAGATTATACAAAGGTTCGACTATTAATGGATTATACGCACCATGCTGTGGGAAAAGAAGTACCAGATCCGTATTATACGGGCAATTTTGAAGAAGTTTTTGCGTTAGTGAAGGATGGCTGTGAAGGTTTGTTACAAGATATAAAAAATAAGTATGGCTTGTAATCAAATCAATTCCATCCTTCATTGATTAAAAAAAGAAGGGTGGAACTAGTGGATGAAAATGAGTATATCAAAAGGACTTTTTATCGGGAGCCTTATTGGAACAGCCATAAGTCTATTGGACAAGCATACAAGGCAAAATGCCGTTACGAATATGCAGCATGCAAAAGATGTGGTAACGGATTATGAGCATATGACAACTAGCCTTAATAGTACTGCGGAAAAAATAAAAAGAACAGCGGTGAAAATTTCGGATGATGCAGTTTTTGTAAAGAAGCAATTGGAAGAATTAAAAGGGATAACACCAGTAGTAGCAGGCATCATTCACGATACGAAGGAAGCATTTTTCAATGGTGACACGAGAAATCAGGAAAGAAAGCTTGTTTCTAGCATTAACTATATACCTGAGACAGGATCAGAAAGAAGATAATATTTTAGAGAATTGTTCTCCTCCTTGCATTTGTTACTAAAATATAAGGGGAGTAATACTCGAGGGAAAAGGTTTAGATGTGCCTAAATGATAGGGAAATCGCTATTTCAATCTATCATTTAGGCATGTATGTTTGCCCAGTTTTTCTTCCTTTTCTCCTTAATAGATGCCTTTTTTTATCAGTGCCATATGTTTTAATAGGGCTGTAAAGGGCAATAGACATACATAAAAGAACTGTTAGGACGGTGATTTTGTATGGGAGAGGTCATTCCATTTATAAAGGTTCTCATCAAGAAAATCCAACAAGATAGTGTATTTGATCTTGCAGCACAGTTATCCTATTATTTTCTCTTATCTATTTTTCCGTTACTTATTTTTGTTATGACGCTCCTACCCTATCTACCGATATCAAAGGAAGACTTATTAGGAGTAGTCGATGGTTTTGCACCTGGAGATATCATGGATACGATTGAAACAAATATCGATCAAGTGTTGAGTAGAAATGTTAGTCTTTTATCATTCGGGATTATTGCAACAATATGGTCTGCTTCTAATGGATTAAATGCTATCGTAAAGGCACTAAATAAAGCCTATGATGTCGAAGAAACTAGATCTTTTATTGTTGCAAGGGGAATGTCTATTTTATTGACGCTTGGGATGATTGCAGTAGTGGTAGTAGCTTTACTGTTACCTGTGTTTGGAGAACAAATAGGGATGTTTTTATTTTCCCAATTTGACTTAACAGAAGAATTCTTATCGATGTGGAACACATTAAGGTTTCTTGCTTCTCCAATCATTTTATTTATTGTGTTTCTTGCTCTTTATTGGGTTGCTCCCAATAAGAGACTTAGATGTATTTCTGCTATTCCCGGAGCCATTTTCGCAGCGATTGGTTGGGTTCTTGCTTCTTTAGCATTTTCCTATTATGTAGGTAACTTTAGTAATTATTCGGCGACATATGGAAGTATTGGAACGATTATTGTTCTAATGATTTGGTTTTATATAACAGGAATCATCATTATATTAGGTGGCGAAATTAATGCCTACTTCACCGAGAGAAAGAAAGAGCCTTGTTAATGGTATCCGTTTTTTACCTTTATAAAAGGAGGCAATCGGAACAAACTATTAGAGGGGAAAACATTAAATAAGGGGGAACTTAGAATGACAAAGCATACAAAAAAAGATGGCGGTACTAAACAAAAAGGAAAAAGCAAGCCGAAGCATAAAACATCTGGATCTGCCAACGGGCAAAACGGCTATCACTAACTAAAAGAACTCCCATTATAGTATTCACTATGATGGGAGTTCTTTTAGATTAACAGGCGGAACTTTTCTTTAAAGTATTATAAGAAGAGCCTTAAGGGTATCGTTCTGATGAATTTCGCTCCATCGAATCCATATTGAAATTCGTCTCTTTAGAGCTGTTTGTATTAACTTTTTAACAACCGCAAGCTATTCAAAATAACCAAGATTGTACTTCCTTCATGTCCAATCACTCCAAAAGGAAGGGCAACGACTTGTAAGAAGTTCGAAACGATAAGAAGCATGATAACAGAGATAGAGAAGATAATATTCTGTTTAATAATTCGATTCATTCGTTTGGATAGATGAATCGCTTCTGCAATACGTGGTAAATCATTTTTCATTAATACGACATCTGCGGTCTCTAAGGCAACATCTGTTCCTTCTCCCATCGCAATCCCTACATTTGCTGTTGCAAGCGCTGGCGCATCATTAATTCCATCTCCTACCATTGCAACGATACCATATTTCTCTTTCAACTCTTTAATGGAAGTTACCTTCTTTTCTGGTAGGCATTCAGCAATATATTCATTAACATTGCTTTCTTTGGAAATGGCTTTGGCCGTTTTTTCGCTATCTCCTGTAATCATAACAGTATAAATACCGTTTTGCTTTAAGTGTTCAATTGCTTTTTTCGACTCTTTTCGGACTATATCCTTTAAGGCAATCAACGCTATTATTTCGTCATTTCGCTGGACAAATACAGCGGTTTTTCCTTCTTCTGATAACTGATTAAATATTTCATTCTGGAAATTTTTCGCTTCTTTTTCTCCAACAAAAGCGGCTTTCCCGATTTTCCATTCTGCATTATCCATCTTTGCAGTAACACCCCAGCCGGAATTATCCTGAATGCTTTCAGGCTGTTTTAACGGTTCTTTATATTTCTGCTCAGCGTATCGAACAATTGCTTTTGCTAAAGGGTGGTTCGAATGGCTTTCAATGCTAGCTGTTAATTGGATAATTTCTTTTTCTGAATATTCGTCATGAACAATCACATTTGTTACGACAGGCATACCTTTTGTTAACGTTCCTGTTTTATCAAAAGCAATCGCTTTTACATGGGCAAGATTTTCCAGATGAACTCCACCTTTAAAAAGGATTCCTGCTCTTGCTCCGTTTGATATCGCAGCAAGGGTAGCTGGCATAATACTTGCCACTAATGCACAAGGTGATGCTACAACTAAGAAAATCATTGCTCGGTAGAACGTTTCATTCCAAGACCAACCTAGAAAAAAATGAGGAAGGAACATAAGCAGGACAACAATTGACAACACTATTTTGACATAGGCCCCCTCAAACTTTTCGATAAATGCTTGAGAAGGCGATTTCTCACTTTGAGCAGATTGAATTAATGTAATAATCTTTTGGAATAGTGTTTCATCTGCATGTTTTGTAAGTATCACAGTAATAGATCCACTTAAATTTACCGTACCTGCAAACACCTCATCATTTATTTCCTTCGTTAACGGTATCGATTCGCCTGTAATGGCTGCTTCATCTATGGCAGTTGTTCCTTTCACAATTTTACCATCAACCGGGATTCTTTCACCTGGCTTAATTAAAATAGTGTCTGAGACGGTAAGAGAGGAAACAGGAACTATTTCTTCGCGACCATCAGGCTGTATTTTTACTGCTTCCTCAGGCTGTAAATTCATGAGCGCAGATATTTCCTTGTTGCTTTTATTCATTGTATATGTTTCTAACGCACCGCTTACAGCAAAGATAAAGATTAGTATGGCTCCTTCTGCCCAATAGCCGATAAGACATGAGCCAATCGCTGCAAAGATCATCAACATTTCCACATTTAATTCTTTATTTGCAATTGTCTCTTCGATACCTTCCTTTGCTTTGGCATAACCACCAATCACAAAAGCGAGCAAGTATAAAGCGATAGATAGATGCGAATAATCCAAGTGGTTTAAGATCCATCCTATCAAAATAAAAATTCCACTTATCCCAGCAGCAATAAGTTCGAGATGGGGAGCTAGCTTTGCAAATAAAGATGGCTTCACTTCTAAAGTTGATTGTACGAAGGATTTTAATTCAGTTTCTGTGGACATTTTCATTTCCTCCTTTAAATAACTAAATATTTTTGATTTCTTTATCTCTTATTGAGAGAGAGAATCAAGTTCAATACCCTTAAAAAACACGAAAGCTGCCACCTAAAAAGGTGACAGCAGAAAAAACAAATAGAAATAATTCTTTGATATTTAGTTGTATGTGTTTATCCTACCACATATCGTATGTGCTGAACATCATTTTGCTTCTGCCAAACGATGGTTTTTTCTTTCTTTTTTTCCAAAGATAAAAATCACCAAGCAAACAGCTAATAAGATGGTAGCTATCACTACAAAATAGCTAATATGCTGGAAATATTGAATAAATACTCCTCCTAAATAAGGGCCAATTAAACTACCGACACTAAAGGCCATACCGCATAGAAGATTTCCAGTAGGCAGTAGATTGGATGGAACTAAGTCAGTCATATAGCTAATTCCTAAAGAGAAGGTAGAGCCAACTGCCATTCCAGCAAGGAAAAGACAGATAATTAAACCGATTAAATAAGTCTCCAGGATGCTGGCAAAAGAAAAGCAGACAGTGCCGATAAATAAAATGGTTATAAGTGTCTGTCTTCTACCGAACTTATCGCTAATCATTCCTAAAGGAAGCTGAAAGACTATTGCACCGATGGAAAAGGCAGTAAGTAAAAACGAAATTTGGACAACTGTCAATTCGATTCTCAAACCATACACTGGAAAACTTGAATTTAAGCTTGATTCCAAAAATCCATAGGCAAGCGGTGGAAGAAAGGCAATCCAGGCATACTTCATAGCACTGGAAAAGCGTTTCATCGTATCGATAAAGGAATTAGTTTCTACCGTTTGCTCTGGAAAATCATTTTTAATCCATAAAATAAAGATCCATGCGATAAAGCACATAATGGATGAAAGAATGAAAGGAAGGGATTCATTAATTTTGATTAAAGGTGTTAATAATGGTCCCACTGCGAATCCTATACCAAAGAAAACCCCATATAGAGAAATATTTCGTCCCCGTTTTTCTTTAGGTGATGCTGTCGTTATCCAAGTTTGTGTAGCGAAATGAAGGGCGTGATCACCAATTCCGATACATAAACGAAGGAGGAACCAAAACCAAAAGGTCTTCCATAGTGGAAAAAGGGCTAATGAAAGGATGACAATCAACCCGCCGAAAACAATTACAGGTTTATAGCCATATTTACGCAAAGGATATTCCATAAACGGAGAAATCAGAAGAATTCCTATATAGAGTCCCACTGCATTTAAACCATTTAAACTAGAAGAAAGACCATCATTTTCAAAAATGACTGCTATTAATGGAAGCAGCATTCCTTGACTAAATCCAGAAATACTGACAATGCTAATTAGTACTGCAAATTTTTTACTGTTCATATTATTCTCCCCATTGATTTACCTGTTGTTTATATTTAGTCTCCCTAAAGATGTTAAATGGGATTGAACAGTAATGCAATAGATTTTTTAAAAGGGTTAAGAAAGTTAATGGACAAAAAGAAAAGCAGAAACATTTTTTTAGAGAATTGGTTATATTTGGGCAAAGTAGCTGTATAATAAGTTTAGCCTCCGGTTGGATGGGAAATTATATGAAAGTGATAGAAGAAAGGAAGCGAAAAAATGGTTAATAAAATATTTATGATTGCAGCTTTTATCGGGGTTCCAGTATCGATAATTGGCACATTACTCCATTGGTCAAGCATTGTTATGTTTGTAATTTACTGTCTTACAATCATCGCTTTATCTAGTTTTATGGGAAGAGCGACAGAAAGCTTAGCAATTGTTGCTGGTCCTCGAATTGGTGGATTATTGAATGCAACCTTTGGTAATGCAGTAGAATTAATCATTGCTATATTTGCATTACGTGAAGGTTTAACGGAAGTTGTATTGGCATCCTTAACTGGATCTGTTTTAGGGAATTTATTGCTTGTGGCAGGTTTGTCCTTCTTCATTGGGGGTTTAAAGTATAAGAGACAGCAATTTAATGTTTTTGATGCTCGCCACAATTCTGGTCTATTAATTTTTGCGGTAATCGTTGCATTTGTTATTCCAGAAGTATTTACGATGAATATGAATGAAGGAAAAACACTTTCTTTGAGTATCGGAATAGCTATTATTTTGATTTTATTATATTTAGGTGCATTATTGTTCAAGCTTGTAACTCATCGTGGAGTTTATCAAGTCGAAAAGAATGGCGAAGCTGGACATGGTCATGAGGAAACTCCAGAATGGTCCGTGAAAAAAAGCATCACCATTTTAGCAATCGCAACACTTGCTGTTGCTTATGTGTCAGAAAACTTAGTACATACCTTTGAAGTAGTAGCAGAGTCCTTTGGATGGTCAGAGTTATTTATCGGAATTATCATTGTTGCTATCGTTGGAAATGCAGCAGAACATGCTTCAGCGGTTGTAATGGCTTATAAGAACAAAATGGATATTGCTGTGGAAATCGCAATAGGATCGACGCTGCAAATTGCCATGTTTGTTGCTCCATTATTAGTGCTGATCTCTTTATTTTTCCCGAGCGGAATGTCACTAGTATTTACCCTGCCAGAACTTATTAGTATGGTAACAGCGGTGTTATTAATGGTGAGTATTTCGAATGACGGAGAAACGAACTGGTTTGAGGGAGCAACATTATTAGCTGCTTATGCGATTATGGGAATAGGATTTTATTTGCTTTAAAGTAGGAGAAATAACGAGGCCTAGCCGCTTTCTTTACAGCAGCTAGGCTTTCTTGTGTAAATTTCACCTCTTATTTATACATATTAGTCTTTTTTAAGTATTTGTAGATTTAAATGATGTATAGGGAATCTATCATGTCGCTTCCATCGGATCACCAACCTCTTTTCCTTTTATTGTTGAATAAAATTCTGATTGATGAATATTCAAAGGTTTTTATTTTCCTCCTTTACTAAAATACAAGCGATCTAAAATAGCTACCCTCCTTTTATTTGATGCCTTTATTATACCGTGAAAATAAAGAAATGTAAATATTCTGATTATTTTATTTTGCGAATTTTGGACAAGTTTCTTATTTCTTATGCATATGTATGAAAGTAACGATAAAAGCATGTATGAGGAAGGAGTAAAAAGGGGAATGTCATGGTTTTTTCGAAGCACTATCTATGTTGGTGGGCTTTTTATATTAGCATTTGGGGCTACGTTGACTATTAAGGCAAACCTAGGAGCAGGTCCTTGGGATGCACTCAATGTAGGACTATCTCATCTAGTGGGACTTACTATAGGAAGCTGGATTGTTATTGTAGGAATCGTCCTTATATTCGTTAATGCTTTTCTTTTACGCAAAAAGCCCAATTTATTATCACTTGCAACGGTATTTATTTTAGGTTTTTTTGTTGATTTCTGGATGGCACATCTCGTCAATCAGCTTCATTATTTTATATTTGCGAGCCAATTACTTTTACTTATTACAGGATTAATTATTATTGGTTTAGGCATAGCTCTCTATTTACAATCGGAATTTCCATTAAATCCAATCGATCATTTTATGGTTACTATTCAAGAAAGATTTGGCGTAAATCTTATGACAGCCAAGTTAATTGGAGAAATACTTGCGTTATTGTTAGCCTTTTTAGTAAATGGCCCAATTGGACTTGGTACCCTCATTATTGCTTTTGGACTCGGTCCTTCCATCCAATTTTTCCATCATTATTGCTCAAAATTAACAGGGAAATTTGTAGTGAAATAGAAGTTAGAAAAAAAATAATGTAATAATGGATAATCTAGGCGAACTCCGAAAAAAATAATCATAGTTATGGATGATTATTTGAAGGGAGTTCACTTGCTATGTATAAGAAAATTATGATTGTGCTTTTATCTTTTTTCTTAATGCTTCCAATGTTAACTTATGCGGAAAAAGCAAAAGAGAAAGAAAAAGAGGAAAGTCTATCGAAATCCAAAATTATTACCATACCCAATTCTGTTATGAATATAACAAAGGAAAATACGTATCCTAATCCGACTCAGGATGTGCCTAAGCTACAGCCTAGTGAATTAACGCAAAAACTTATTAATTCTTCTAAGGTGAAAATCGACAATCCAGATTTAATCCGGATGCTGAATGAGTCCACGGTGAATAGTACGCCATTTGCTCTCGGCTATAAAGCGATTGTATATTTAGGACAATGGCCCCTTAACTATGAATCAACAGAGACAGCACCGAATTGGGAGTATCAAAAAATAAATACTAATTTTTACGATAACCGTGGTGGCAAGTCCCCATATCAAATCCATTATGTACAAGAATCACAGAAAACAATAAGAGGTGGATTAACTGCCAAGGTGCCTAATGCGGAGCAAGTAAAGAAAATGATGCTTGTGAAAGCAACACAGAATTCAGGATTATCTCTTGCTTTTGAAACAGTAATTGGTACAGGGACTAAGAAGGATCAAGTTTATAATATTCCTCCTAAAAGACTGGGATATTTATATGGATATGCTCCTGCTGTCAATGAAAAAGGGAAAGTGACATATGGAGAAGTTTATATCATGCTTAAAGGAAGCAAGAAATCAATAGTCGTTAAGAATGTAACTTCTCAAGGAATTGGTGCATGGATTCCAGTACAGGATCATGTTTCCTTTGGATTTTTGGCGAGCGAAAGACCGAAATAAATAGGGAAAGAAAAGGCTGACTATTGGTTGTCAGTCTTTTTTTATGGGGGGGGAGATTTTGGAATGAATGGTGGGGGGGAAGTAGTTTTGATGGAGGAAGAACGCCAAAAAAGCAACAGGAAGAGCAGAGAGTAGTTTTCAAAAAGCTGTTACATACTCAAAACTAATTAAA
>NZ_JBQHVO010000030.1:0-55782 GCF_052064465.1 Niallia sp. HCP3S3_B10
TCGCTTGGTGGCCTTTTTGTCTAGTTGGGGGACGAGTCCCCCAACTAGACAAAAAGGATATTTATTCTCCCACAAACATTTTACTCATACAGTTTTTATTCTATCTAAAAAAAGCTTCGTTTCAGCCTTTACCTCTTCAATGATATTGTCTTTCCTCTCTAACAACATATGTAAGGCATCATCTACATAGCCATTTTCAAAAGTTTGCAAAGGAATTGGTAGTTCCTCTTGATCTAAAATATAATAAGTACCATTTGGTTTTACTACAAGATCAATGATTAAATCTTCAAACAATACAATATCATTTTGAATCCAATTTTTTCTAACAATATTAAAATATGCACCTAAATATTTTCCAGTTGTATCTCTCCAAAAATATAAATTATATGGCTGATCTAACCAATAATAGGCAAACGTAAATGTCCCTTTTGGAATAACTAGCTTTTGTTTCCCCTCCCTCATTTCAAACGGCTTTTCAACTTGATGTAAAAGTGTAATTTTCCTAGTATCAGCGTGAAGAAGTTTGCATGGATAATCTTCTGTTGTAGAATCATAACGAATTTTCCGTTCTGTTATCTTTTTACCATACTTTAATCGCATGTCTAACTCACTATCCTCTCCATTAATCATATCCCTATTTCTTTCCCTATCATATAAGAAAAGCAAACATTTATACAGGGCTAATACGAAGAGTGAAACTTCCATCAATGTAGGTGTTCCTTCCACCAACCCATCATTCTAACATTCATTCGGAGTCTTTCTGTCTATTAAGAACATATTATTTAGCGATAAAGAGAAAACATTTGGAAAGGTATATTAATAGTGGATTCAAAAAAAGGATAAAATCGAGGAATATAGTCAGAAAAACTTGGCATTAATTTAAGCATCTCAATCATTACTTTTCAAAAAAAACAATGCTATAAGAAGAAAATTATATGGAAATAAATTAAGAAGTAATAGTGATTTTAACTTGTATTGTTCAAATAAAAAATAGGTATCACTATTCCTATTTTTTATTTGAACAATTATTACTCAGTAGCTATTTGTCTAATTGAAAAATAACACTTTTCAATTCTGCTATTTCCATTGTTTTCTTCGTTTCGTTCATGTTAGAACGCACATAATCAAGGAGTACTTGCGCTTTCCCTGTTTCAAGTTGTATGCCTTCTTGTTCTAAAAAATAGTAGATTGCTTTTAAACCTGAATGCTTTCCTAAAACGAAATGGTGATTCTGGCCAACTTCCATTGGATCAAAGGTTTGATAGGTTTTACTATATTTTAATAAACCATCTACGTGTATACCAGATTCATGGGTAAACACCTTCGATCCTACAATAGGCTTCGCTTCGGGAATTTGTCTACCTGAGGATTGAAATACCATGTCGCTAAGTGAATGAAAATAGGTAGTATCTACATTTATCTTGCCGTTATATAAGTGCTTCCATGCCATAGCTACTTCTTCAAAAGCTGCATTACCTGCCCTTTCTCCGATTCCACCAACTGTGGTACTGGCCCATTTTGCTCCTGCCTGGATAGCAGCTAGTGTATTAGCTGTTGCTAAGCCAAAATCATTATGACAATGTATTTCCAGTTCAATATCTTCTGGGCAATTCCTTACTAATTCCTTTATATTCCTTTCAGCTGTATAAGGATATAATGCGGAAACTGTATCAGCATAACGAAATCGCTTCACTCCATTTTGATATAATAAATGAATTAACTCCATCAAAAAAGAAAGAGACGATCTCGAAGCATCTTCAAATCCAACAGATACATGTAGATTAAAAGATTGTGCATAAGCCACTACTCGCTGAATCTGGAGAGCTATTTCCTCCTTATTTCTCTTTAATTTATGCTTCATCATGATTTCTGAAGTTGGTATCGAGATATGAACCCAATTTACTCCCGTTTGTATAGATGCATCTATATCTGCCTTAACTGCTCGATTCCATGTGATTAATTGGATTGGAAGCTGCATTTCTACTAAAGAGTGAATAACTTTTTGTTCTTCTACTCCCATTGCAGGAATTCCAACTTCCGCTTGTTCTATACCTGCATCTGCTAAAAGTGTTGCAATCATTTGTTTTTCATAGGCTGTAAAAACAACTCCAGCTGTTTGTTCACCGTCTCTTAGAGTAGTATCACAAAATTGAATATTCACTATTACACCCCTTCTCCCTTTCCTTTAATTAAAAACAAACAGTGGAACAAGTTGAACAGTCAGAGGTTGTTTTCATGATAAATATCCCCTCTTTACCTTCTTGAATCGTAAAATAAACGACTGTATCCTCTAATAGCTGATGTGACTGTTTATCTATAAAAATATTTAATCCTTCCTGTTTTATTGTTTCATCAGTAGGCATTACTTGATGTTCCCAGTATAGCTCATATGTGAAGCCCTCTATATCATCAGGTTGAGCAATAATTCGAATGCCATTTTCTTTTCTTTTTTGTTTTTCTACTATTTCTATTAATTTGTTGGTTGCCTCCTCTGTCCAATACATCACTTTTTCTCCTCCCTTTGTCTAATTTGATCAAAAGGAAAAAAAGCTCCATTCTTTTTATAAAACTCTGGGAAAAATTTTTGTCTTATTGGGGTAGGTTTAACACAATCTCGGTATGCTCTAAATAATAAAGCTCTTTGAATATTCCATACTTCTTTTTCACTTTCATTACTTTCAAAGTAACCACTTTCTTTTAGATATTTTTGAAATTGCTTTAATATATGAACACGGGATACATTTAATATTTCTGGATGATATGGCACCTTAAAGAACTCAAAAAAATCTTCCGCATCATATAAATCTTGTAAGTTTTTATCGAACATCATTCATCCCTCTTTCCAACACAATGTGTGCATAATGGATTTCTTTTTAAAGAAAAAGTGGAAGACTGAAATTGTAAAGAATCAAAACGGTATAATTTATTGAAGTAAGGTTCACCGATACCTGTTATCACTTTTACTACTTCCATCGCGGCTAAACAACCTGCTATACCTGATGTTGCTCCAAGTACTGGGAATCCAAGCGGCTCCCATTTCGGGTCCTGCTGGGGAAATACGCATGCAAGACATGCCGTTTCTTTTGGTTTAATGGTTGTTAAGGATATCTCAAATCCTGACATAGCTGCTTCAACCATTATTTTTCCAGTATCTACACAAAGGCGATTTAATTCGTATCTTTCTGGAAAATCATAACGAGCATCTACTACAACATCAGCCCTTTTTACTAATGGATAAACCCTTTCATAACTAATTTTTTCCGGATAAGCTTCCACTATCACTTCTGGGTTTATCCGTTTAATGCTGTTAAGAGCACTTGGTATTCTTTGTTTTCCTACTTTATTGCTCTCCATTAAAATTTGGCGATTTAAATCTGGCAAAGCAATATTCCCTTCATGAAAAATGATTAATTTTCCGACTCCTGCTGCCGCAAGATAAATGGCTGTTGTTCCGCCCAATCCACCAATCCCAGCTATAAATACAGTTGCATCTTTTAACTTTTGTTGCCCCTCTAAGCCTACCAACTTTAACTGACGGCTATAACGACTAGAAAAATCAATCGGTTTATCTTGATTTTGTTCAAAACTCATACCTATCTCCTTTTCTTAATCCCTATAATTTACTCTCCTTTTCACTATTTAACGCTTTTGCTAACCACAATGGTGGCTTGCTTTGTAACAACAACAGCAATCGATCCAACTGCTCTTGTATTAACGTTCCTTCCTTAACTTTAATGGGCATAATCTTATTTCTAGTTACCCGAGCGGCTGCAGCTGGTCCTATTTGTGTAATAAAAAGTAATTTACAATCTACTATTATATTTATTCGATAGTCAATTCGATTATTTTCACTTATCTCGCTAGCACATGAAACAACTCTAGTTTGAACCTTTTCATATTTCTCCTTTGAAATATCATAAATATCAAAAGACTCTGTATAGCCAAAATGTGTGTCAACATGTTTTCCATCATCTGTAGCAAAGGCGATTTTCATATGTAACCCCCCACTTTCTTTTACATTAATAAATTACTCATTTTTATAATCAAATTCGTTGTTCCTCGGTATCCAACACTTGTAAATAAGGAACTACCAATTTGATGAAAAATTGGAAAACCTATTGGAAGGAATGCAACATTTTTCCTATCTGCTCCCTTTTCACCGTGAGAATTACTTATCCACAGATCCGCATTATCAGCCATGGTTTCTAAATCGTCTAAATCACCGATGAATATATCTTCCTCCATATTTGATAGCACCTTAGCTGAAAAGCTGCTGACTAATCCATCTATCGTTCCGCCTAATTCTTTGCAGACGTTAACAATAGAAAAAAGATGATCTGGTTCTAAGCCAATAACTATTTTTTTCCCAGAAAAGTAAAAATGGGAATCCAATATACAGTCAAGTAAATTATCCCTTTCCCACTGGTAAAATGAGTCTCCTTTTTTTCCACTTAACGATTGCAAAAAAGAAAAAAATTCATCATTAGCTTTTAATCCTGTTAAGCTAGGAAACAACCGATAAGGTATTCCTGCTGCTGCTTCCAACATTTGAGCTGATTTTTCCAAACTAGTTCCCACAGCAATTGTCATTTCCGATTCAAATAATCCTTGTAATTGCTCCCTCGTAGCCCCCCCTTGTGATAATGGGGAAAAACCTTTTTGTAAAGATCCTGTTAACGAAGTGGAGATATCTGGTGCAGTTATGACAGAAAATCCAAATGATTGGATAATTTTTTTTATTTCCATTACATCTCCTGCCGTTAAAAAAGATCCTGCTAGCAAATTAATTTGGTTTTGTTTCTTTTTCATCGGTAATGTAAACTTCTGCTGTTCCACTAAACCACGTATCATCGCTTCAACGGTTAATTGAAAGCCAGATTCTAACGATCCTTCAAAATCTGGTAACGCAACAGGGAAAATAAAACAGTTTGGTTCATTTGTTTTTAAATAGTTTTTAATGTTTCCTATTAAATCATCTCCAGCAGTTTCCGTTAAACCAGTACTTAATACTGCCATCAATGAAGGATGATGTTTGTTAAGAATTGTCTCCATTGCTTCTATTGTGCTTCTTTCCCCACCAAAGATAATATTCATTTCCTGAAGAGCAGTCGTTTGAATAGAAACTGGTTCCCGATAATGCTGTGTCATAAGTGCTTTAATGAAAGCAGCGCAACCTTGAGATCCATGTACAAGCGGGATAGCACGGAATAATCCCTGAAGCGCCAGAACTCCACCCAATGTTTGACTAACTTTTAGTGGGTTAATGGCAAGTTTCTTATCTAGTTTTACAATTGTCACTCTTTTCCTACCTCCTTCCAAGGAGAAGGAGATTGAAGTAATTCCCAAATTGGATGTTCCAATGCATACACTAATTGTTCTGCTAACCGTTTTAATCCAACATATCCAGCATAAGCATGATGGCGTTCTTGGTTTACATCAAGAAAAGGAATCTGTTCTTTTAAGGCAACATACATATTTCTCCCCCCAGCAATGATAATATCTGCTTTTTCATTACGAAAAGTTTCTAATATCTTGCTGGCTCCTCCGGATTCTATTAATTTTGCCGATTCTCCAATTCTTTCTTTTATACGTTCAATGTCATCCATCGTACTTTTATTTGTGCCAACTCCTACTACCTCTATTCCTAGTTCTTGGAGTGCAGAAATGATAGACCAACTTTTCACCCCACCAGTATAAAGTATTGCTCTTTTTCCTAATAATTTTTTACGAAATTTAGTTAAATCAAATGCTAGTTTTTCTTCTTGCGCTTTTGTAAAAGCTCGGACTTTTTTCATTAATTCTTGATTGTTAAGCATATATGAAATGGTTAGTAAAGATAGGGTTGTTTCTTTTGCTCCGTAAAAAGATCCTTCAAAATATGGAATATCGTATTTTTCTTCCATTTTTCTTGCCATGTTAATCAACGCTCTACTGCATACAACCATATTTAATTTCGCTTTATGCGCCCATCTAATTTTATGAAACCTTCCGTCTCCTGTAATATTAGCTAAAATGCGTATACCCACTTGATCGAAAAGTTCTTTTATATCCCACATTTCTCCGGCAATGTTATATTCTCCAATTAAATTTATATCAAATGGTGTTTCTATTGGAGGAGTATCTGTTCCAATTACATGGTCCATCAATGCGTTACCAGCTAATCTATTGCCCATATTCTTACTACCAACAAATCCTGGGCTATTCACTGGAATTACAGGAATTCCAATTACTTTGCTTTCGCTTTTACAAATGGAATCTAAATCTACACCTATTAGGGCGGTCACACAAGTCGAATAAACAAAAATAGCCGGTGGACTAAATCTGTCTGCAATTTCACGAATTGCCCCTCTCAATTTTTGCTCTCCACCGAAGATAATATCTTGTTCTTTAAGATCTGTAGTTAATCCATATTGATAAAGATAGGACCCCGAACTTAAACTTCCTCTCGCTTCCCAACTATTTCCGCCACACGCAATAGGTCCATGCACAAGATGTGCTGCATCGACAATGGGAAGAAGAGTAATTTGAGCGCCATCAAAAGAGCAACCACCTGATGCCGCACCAGGAGTTGGCTGAACACAACCTTTATGTGCCTGATTTACCGAGTTATGTTCACATGCTGGTTCAGCAAATGCCTCTACAACATATTTCTCCATGCTATAATCCCCCCCCTATCAAAAAATTTCCGCTTAATCCCTAAAAAGTTGATTGTCAGCGAGATTATAGATATCCCGCTGACAATTCTTACTTACCGTACTGTATCATAGCTATGATCTGGTGCCTCATCATCTAATTGTTGCAATATAGTATTAACAATTAACGTCAATACATTTAATGTCCCTTGATAACCGATAATTGGATATCGATGCATGTGATGACGATCAAAAATTGGAAAACCGATTCTTACCAAAGGAATTTTAGCATCTTTTGCACAATACTTCATATGTGTACTACCTATTGCAAAATCAACGGGTTCTGTTAACAATAAAGATCGCATATGCCATAAATCTTTTCCTATGTGAACTTTTCCGTCAATACCATATGGACTTTTTAATAAAAGCTCTTCAGCTTCCTTTTTGAATTTTTTATCTCCATTCGTGCAAACGATATGAATTGGTTCAATCCCAACTTCCAAGCAAAAGGAGATTAACCCAAGTAGTAAGTCTGGATCTCCTGCCAAGGCTACACGCTTACCGTGTAAATAGGCATGGGAATCAGTTAAAGCATCTACTATTCTTCCGCGTTCTTCTTTGAGAACAGCTGGTATATCTCTACCAGACAATTGTTTAATGTTTTCTAATAAAGTATCTGTATTTTTAATTCCTATCGGCATCCACGATGAAATCGTTTTTTGATGCCATGATGTCTTAATATACTTTTCTACTTTTTTAGTAGAATATTTTTGTAGCAAAATAGTTCCATTTGCATTTGGAGCCTGTGCAACATCTTCTAATTTGGTGCCACCATAGTAATAGTTATATTCACCATTTGCTGGAGAATCTAAATTGCCACTATGATCACCTAGAATGGTATAATCTACATTCATAAGTTCTAAAATTCTTTTTAGTTCTGCGAAATTACCTGTATACGTATCAAATCCAGGAATAATATTTATTTTATCTGTAGGAACCTTATTTTCTATATCTCCTTTTTTCTCGGACAAGTAGGAAAGTATCGAGCGCATCATAGAATCATAACCATGAATATGAGATCCTACAAAACTAGGAGTATTGGTAAACGGAACTGGAAATTCTTTATCGATTGCTCCTTCTATCCGTGCATTCTCAATAAATGCACTTAAATCATCCCCAATAACTTCTGCCATACAAGTTGTACTTACTGCAATCATTTTCGGTTTATATAAGGCGCTACTATTTTGAAGCCCCTCAATTAAATTTCTCATTCCTCCAAATACAGCTCCATCTTCCGTCATAGACGAAGAAACTGCTGGTACAGGTTCTTTAAAATGCCGAGCAAAGTGACTACGAAAATAGGCTACACAGCCTTGAGAACCGTGAACAAAAGGAAGTGTTCCTTCAAAACTCAAACCTGCTAATACTGCCCCTAGAGGTTGACAAGCTTTTGCAGGGTTAATGGTAGCTGCAGCTCTGCTAAAGTTTATATCTTTATATTCTTCCGTTTTTAAATAATCTTCTGTTTCTTCTACTTCCTGTATAGAACATGGCGCTTCAAATAGCAGTTTATTTTCTGCTTGTTTTTTATATTTCTCACTCTGAAATAAAGTATTATGATCTTGAATTTCAGGATTTTTTGCCATAATTATCCCCCCTCCTTTACTTAATATGGTGCTGCCAATAGATCCCAAACAGGGCTATTTATAGCAGTATCCATGTCTTTTGCAAATACTTTAAATCCATCAAACCCATGATAAGGACCGCTATAATCCCATGAATGCATTTGTCTAAATGGAATTCCCAATTTATGATAAACGTATTTTTCTTTTACACCAGCACCCATTAAATCTATATCTAATTTATCTGATAGAAATTCTATATCATATGCAGTTGGATCATCATACAATATGGTTCCATCATGTAATTCTGATAGTGTTTTCTCATAATCATCCTTATGTGCAAATTCATATCCAGTCGCTACAATTTTCATCCCTAAATCTTCATAAGCACCGATAGTATGGCGGGCACGCAATCCACCAATAATGAGCATTACTTTTTTCCCTTCTAACCGAGGACGATATTTTTGAATGATTTCATCCATCTCAAGTTGGTATTTAGCTATTACTCTTTCTGCATTTTCTTGAATTGTTTCATCAAAATGGGCCGCAATCGCACGCAAACTTTCTATTGTTTTCGTTGGTCCAAAGAAGTTATATTCCATCCAAGGAATACCATACTTTTCTTCTAATGTTGTAGCCATATAGTTCATGGAGCGATAACAATGTATCAGATTTAATTTTGATTTATGGGTAATTCCTAATTCATTGATGGATCCATCTCCTGACCATTGAGCAATAACTCTCAAGCCAATCTCTTCTAAAAGAATGCGGGAAGCCCATGCATCTCCACCAATATTATAGTCTCCAATAATAGCTACATCATATGGACCCGACTCTGCCAGTTCTCGAGTACCCATAACGTGATCTCTAATAGTGTCATTTGCAATATGATGGCCAAGTGACTGACTAACTCCTCGGAATCCTTCACAACGAACTGGAATAACTGGAATCCCCAGCTCATTGGTCATTTTCTTCCCAACCGCTTCAATATCATCACCAATTAATCCAACAGGACATTCAGATTGAATGGAAATTCCTTTTGCAAGTGGGAACATCTCTTTCACTTCTCTACATAATGCCTCTAACTTTTTATCTCCACCAAATACAATATCTCTCTCTTGGAAATCACTAGTTATTTGCATCGCGGTAAAATTATTTATGCCCAACTTACCGTTTGCGTAGTTTCTTCGGGTTCCCCAGCTATATTGGCCACACCCTACTGGTCCATGGCTAATATGAATCATATCCTTAATCGGTCCCCAAACAACTCCCTTTGAACCTGCATAAGCACATCCACGAATGGTCATAACGCCAGGACGTGATTTGATATTGGATTTAATAGAACATTTGCCAGATTCGATTGTCTCTTCATCGGCAATTTGAAAATGTTTTTTTCGGAATTTTTTTGTTTTTTCCGGATAAACCTCTAACAGCTCATCAATTAATGCCTGACTCTCCTCAACTTTTGTACTCATCAAATCTCACCTCTTTTCTAGTAATCTCTTTTATTTAGTAGCTGCTTCTTGCTCTTCTAATTTTTTGATTGCTGTTTCTTCATCCTCAATAACACCAAATTCCATTAATAGGGATTCTAGCTCTTCCATTTCTATTGGCGTAGGAATCGTCATCATATCGTTTTCCAATATTTTTTGTGCTAAATATTCATATTCCTTTGCTTGCTGGTCTTCTGGTTTGTATTGAGCAACTGTCATCTTACGCAATTCAGCATGCTGGACGACATTATTGCGTGGAACATAATGAATCATTTGTGTATTTAAACGGCGGGCAAGCTCTGAAATTAGCTCTGCTTCTCTGTCCGTATTACGGCTATTACAAATTAATCCACCTAATCGTACACCGCCACTATTTGCATATTTTAAAATACCGCGAGAAATATTATTTGCTGCATACATCGCCATCATTTCACCTGAACAAACAATATAAATTTCTTGCGCTTTATTTTCACGTATTGGCATTGCAAAACCACCACATACAACGTCCCCTAATACATCATAAGAAACAAAATCTAATCCTTCATAAGCTCCTTCTTCCTCTAAAAAATTAATAGAGGTAATAATTCCACGTCCAGCACAGCCAACCCCTGGTTCTGGTCCACCTGATTCCACACATAGGATATCGCCATAACCTTTTGCGATGACATCTTCTAATTCTAGATCCTCTACTGTTCCCATTTCTGCTGCTTGTTCTAAAACTGTACTTTGTGCTTTCGTATTTAGAATTAAACGAGTGGAGTCTGCTTTAGGATCACATCCCACAATCATAATTTTTTGACCAAATTTTGTTGCTAATTGTGCTAAGGTATTTTGTGATGTAGTTGATTTTCCAATTCCACCTTTTCCATAAAAAGCGATTTGACGCATTGTAATTCCCCCTCCATTTTAATTAAAACTTCCCAAATGAATTAAACATATTCTACTGACATATGGTTCATATACTTGTAATATTTACTACTCTCATAAAGCAATTCTTCAATGTTTCCTGATTGGATAATGGAAACTATTCCTCTATCCTGCAAATACTTTTGAGGTGCTTTGCCAATGCCAGAACTAATTAACATCTGACAATCTTTTAAAATCTCAGCGGTTTCTGCAAGTATTGGAACCTGTTTTGTATTGCAACCGACTTTTCCAACACAATAAGACTGAACCTTCCTAACACCGACAAACTTAATTTCTTTTTCTTTCACATCAAAAACCAAAAATTCTTTCGCATGCCCAAAATGAAGATTGACTCTTGCATTCCCTCTTGTCGTTACAGCTATTCTAAGACTTGAAGAACCTGATTCTATTTTTCTTTGTTTTAATGCCTCTCGTTCTTGTTTTTTCTTGCTTTTTTCTTTCACTTTCAACTCAAGTTCTTGCTGAATTGTTTCTCTTGCTATTGGGTCATATTGAATCGGAACATTCATAATCTTGTCCTTGGTATATTGTGCACTTCTGTCTTCTCCCAGCAATCCAATTGCATCAGCTCTGCATTGACGGCAATGTTTCATCATTTTCAAACTTCCAGAACATTTTTCTTGTATTTCTTGTATTTCTTTAGATGTTGGGTTCCTAACTCCATTTCTTTCAAAAACTGTATCAGGAGTAACAATTAAAGGCATGATATTATGGACAAACGCTCCCCTTTTCTTCACTGCCTTCGAAATTTCCTCCATATGCTGATCGTTTATTCCTGGAATAAATACTGAGTTTACTTTACATAGAATCCCTTTTTCAGTCAGTGCTTCTAGCCCTTTCAACTGATTATTAATTAGAATTTCAGCAGCCTCAATTCCCTTGTATTTTTTACCTTCATAAAAAATATACGAGTATATATGCTGCCCGATCTGTGGATTAACTGCATTAATCGTTATCGTTACATGATCAATATTTAATTCTTGAATCTGATCGATAAATTCTAAAAGTCTTAATCCATTTGTACTTAAGCAAAGTTTTAGTTCTGGTGCCTTTTCTGCCACCCCACGAAAAGTTGCAAAAGTCTTTTCTGGATTAGCCAATGGATCTCCAGGTCCAGCAACCCCAACTACTGATAACTGCGGAATCTCCCCTGCTACTACTAACACTTTTCTTACTGCTTCTTCTGGCTTTAATACTTCACTAACAACTCCCGGTCTACTTTCGTTTGCACAATCAAATTTACGACTGCAGTAATTGCAACGAATATTACATGCAGGTGCCACTGCTACATGCATGCGGGCAAAATGATGATGTGCATCCTCGCTATAGCAGGGATGACGGGCAATGCGATCTTCCACTTCTTGATTAATCGTTTTCACACTCTCTCCTCCCTGAAATAAATTGATACACGAATGCATTTCTTGTTTCTAGTAATTCCCTTTCTCATCCCCCTTCCTTTTAAAATTTCTAAGAGGTTTCCAACATCTCCATATTATTAATGTAAATATATGGAATTCTTTCGCTGATTACCTAAGATATTATTTTCTGTAAATTCAAAATTCAATATAATTGTCAGATTATTTTACAGGGTTTTTTCTTGCAATCGATTACAAATTGCATTTTTATTCATAATTTTGTAACATTCACACAAATATCCAGAAAAAATAGTTCTTAATTCCTAATTTATTTGAAAGAGGGATTTTGCTTTCATGAGCAAAATCCCTCTTTCTAACTTTATTGATTTAAATACTCCATTTCCTGCAATTTTCCATACTTCATATACAAAATGCGATTGCCTAAAATCTTTGCCTCCTCATAATCATGTGTAACCATAATTATCGGGATTTTCCATAGCTGATGAAGTCTTTTCAATTCTTCATAGCAAACATTTTTCGTAAATTGATCCAAACTAGAAAATGGTTCATCAAGCAATAATAATTGTGGTTCTGTTGATAAGGCTCTGGCTAAAGCCACTCGTTGTTTTTCCCCACCTGAAATTTGTCTTGGATACTTTTTCAGCAAATGTTCTATCCCAATTACTTGGACAAGATGATCTACTAACGACTGACTTTTCATTGCATAGGTGATATTTTTTTCAACGGTCATATGGGGAAAAAGGGCAAAATCTTGAAATAAATAACCTAGTTTTCTTTTTTGAATCGGCATTACTCCTCGATTTTTTTCAAAAAAAGTCTGCTCGTTAAATTTTATCAACCCATCATCAGGTACATCTAATCCAGCAATACAATTCAGAACGGTTGTTTTACCAGATCCAGAAGGACCAAAAAGGATTAAAATGTCATCTTTGGATTCAAATTGCAACTGAATCGTGAAATGTTGTAATTGCTTCTTCATGTTTAACATAAGCATTAATATCACCTGTTTTATTTTTGGAATATTTCTACCTAAATTGATTACCTCTTAATCTTTGTAAATGAAAGTCTTTGATTATTAATCTGTTTTATATTTTAATAAATTTCTTTTGCTCCACCAATTCAACCAGATATTCGCAACTAAACCCAATACAATTAAAATTACCACCCAAAAAGATGCTGTAGAAGTATTCCCAGCTTGTACAGCGAAGTAGATTTCAACTGGAATTGTATTTGTTCTACCTGGAATAAAGCCAGCAATCATTAATGTCGCACCAAACTCACCAAGTGATCTAGCAAATGTGAGAACAACCCCTGCTAATAATCCTGGCCAGGCTAGTGGAAACGAAATGGTCCAAAATACTTTAAACTTACTTGCTCCCATGATTACTGCAGCATTTTCAATATTTTTGTCATAATTTTGGAAGGCAGCAGAAGCACTTTGATACATAAGTGGGAAAGCAACGACAATCGCTGCAAGGATTGCTCCGAACAATGTGAATACAATTTGTATATTAGTCGACTCAAATAATAATTTCCCGAATATACCATTTTTCCCAAAAAGGTATAACAGGGCAAACCCAACAACGGTTGGTGGCAAAACTAGTGGTAACAATATAATTGCTTCTAACACACTTTTCCCCAAAAAATCTTCTCTAGCAATTGCTCTTGCACCAAAAGTACCTAAAATAAAAACAATAATTGTGGCAATGGAAGCTACTTTTAACGATAAGAATAAGGGTGTATAATCCATCTTTTTATATTCTCCCTCGAATACTAGAGAACTTTCTCCTTTCGCTTATTAAATTTATTTAATAAATCCGTATTCAGCTAAAATGGTTTGTGCCTGTTCTGAAAGTAGAAACTCGATAAATTTGTTTGCTGTGTCTTGTGTTGTGGAGTCAGTTAATACTGCGGCAGGATAAATAATCGGTGTATGCAAAGAGGAATCTGCTTCTGCTAAAACTTGTACCTTCTCTGAAATAAGTGCGTCAGATGAATACACAAATCCAATATCTGTATTTCCTGATTCAACATAGGTTAATACTTGTGTTACATCACTTCCGTAAACAAATTTATTTTTAAGCTCTTCCCATTTACCCAGATTTTCTAGAACTTCTTTCGTATATGTTCCAGCAGGTACACTATCTGGATCTCCTATAGCAATTTGTCCCATTTCATCCCCTTTTAAATTTTCAAAAGTTAAGAAATCTTTATCACTATCTTTTTCTCCTATCAAAACTATTTTATTGCCTGTAAAATCCTTTCTCGTTTCTTTTACAATTAAATTCTCATCTTCTAGCATATTCATCCATTTTTGATCAGCAGATAAAAAAATATCAACTGGCACACCTTGTTGTATTTGCTGTGCTAATTGACCAGAACTACCAAAATTGACAGTAATGGTTACTTGGGGGTATTCTTTTTTAAAAGCATCTTGTAATTCTCCCACTGCTTCTTTTAAACTTGCAGCAGCAGCAATCGATAGTTCCACTGCATCTTTCTTTTCCTTTTGAACTGATGCCTCCTTATCGTTGCTACATCCTGGTAACATAAACAAAATAAGAATGGCTAAAAAAATACAAACTTGATTTTTCATCTTGATCCTCCTACTCTATTTTTATCTAACTATAACTAGGTATTATATATAATAGAAGAAACTAGGAAATTAATTCTATTTAGTTATAAATAGTTATAATTAGTTATAACGATTATAGGAATAAATAATACCTTAGTAAATATAAAATACAGAAAATTCTAATAATAAAATCGAGGTGTTCACAAATGAGTCACAAAAAATCTTATACTACGGAGGAAATTGCAGATATTCTCAAAGTTTCAAAGCTAACTGTCTATGACTTGATAAAAAAAGGGAAGTTAGCTGCATATAGAGTTGGCAGACAAATGAGAGTAGATGAAGCCGACTTAGAGAAATTTAAATGGAATGCAAAAGAAAAACAACCCACAACAAATGAATCATCTAGATTGCCTATCCTTTCTCCCAATCACTTTCATGATCCTTTTACCAATATTCGGTCCATCATAATTAGTGGACAAGACCCTTCTTTAGATATACTCTCAAGACATTTGGATAACAGCGTAGACTATTTCCGCCCTCTCCGTTCATACGCAAGCAGTTTAAATGGAATCATTAGCCAGTATAATGGGGAGGTAGATATCGCCAGTGTTCACTTATTTGATGGGGAAACTTCCACTTTCAATCTGCCCTATTTAAAAAAGCTATTAGTAAGTCATTCTTTTATTGTTATTCGTTTTATAAACAGATGGGCTGGATTTTATGTAAAACATGGAAATCCAAAAAAAATTATTAGTTGGCAAGATATACAACGTTCTGACATTAAATTACTGAATCGCGAAATTGGATCAGGTGCTAGAACATTGTTAGATGAACATTTAAGAATGAATAATATTACAATCCAATCTATTTATGGCTATGAAGAAGTTGCTACAAGTCATTTTAGCGTAGCAGTCGGAATTGCACAGAATAAGGCTGATTTTGGAATTGGAATGGAAAAAATCAATTATCCATCTGGAATTGATTTTTTACCACTTGTAAAAGAAAACTACGATTTGGTGATTTTAAGGTCATCAGCAAACGAGCAGCTTATTCAATTAGTAGTTGAATTACTTAAAACAAAGGAACTAAAAAATGAACTTTCAGCTGGTGGGTATGATATTTCTGAAACGGGAAAGATTATTTATTCTCAATAAATGAATTAAACGAGCCTTCCTTATTTTCCTAGAGCGTTAAGTTTGTTTTGGTACTTTTCTGTATAAATAGATTTGTAGAATTATAGACAGAAAGAGAATATTTTTATAAATAAGTGCTACTTTTATTTAAAACCGTCTAAAAAGTTACGAAAATTGACACAGTTATAATTTTGAATTTCCCTTAAAATAGATATATTGATTGTTTATACTAAAAATTCTAAATTTTCATACTACTATAAGAATAGACAATCTGTTGATTTAACTTCTAAAGAGGGGGAGTAAAATGTCTATATTACCAACAAAAAATGAACTAGGTTTCTATGAAATTCGGTTAGAATCCATCGGAGGTCTTGGTGCAAACTTGGCTGGCAAAATGTTAGCAGAAGCTGGTGTTCTAGGCTTAGGATTAAACGGGTCTAACTTTTCTTCCTATGGTTCTGAAAAAAAAGGATCTCCTGTAAAGAGTTTCATTCGTTTCTGTGATGCCACCACAGATATCCGCGCCCACAGTCCTATTGAAGAGCCACATGTTATTG
This sequence comes from Niallia sp. HCP3S3_B10, assembly GCF_052064465.1. NCBI lineage: Bacteria > Bacillati > Bacillota > Bacilli > Caryophanales > Bacillaceae > Niallia > Niallia sp. HCP3S3_B10. Next base: position 16,316 of record NZ_JBQHVO010000030.1, read on the forward strand.
GCGTGTTTCATGAAGCCTTATATAAAACCGTAAATGTATCAAGTGGCCTAAAGTCAGATGGAATTATTTTAGTTAATTCTGCCAGAGTTTTTGACGAAGTAAAAAGAGATTTAAACCTTCAGCACGGTACATTAGCTATCGTTGATGCACTTAAAATTGCGGTTAAAGAAAAGACAAGAGTGAACACTGCAATGCTTGGTGCTCTATTTCGCATATGTGATTTTCTAGACCCAGAAGCTATTAGGAATGTTATTAAAAGGACATTCGAGAAAAAATATCCTCAATTAGTAGAAGCAAATATTAGAACATTTGACCGAGGCTATGAAGAAGTTGTATTTAAAAAATATGAAACACCTCAAGATACTCATCAAAATACTTTCTCTCGCCCTCTCTCATCATTAGGATTTGCGACCCAAACTATCGGCGGTGTCCTAACGACACAAGGAAATAGTATGGAAAAGGATTTAGGCGGCTCTCGCCAAGGTTATATTCCAAAATTCGACAAAGAAAGTTGTATTAATTGTGCTTCTTGTGATACTGTCTGTCCAGACCTCTGCTTTGTATGGGACAAAAGAGTAAATAAGCGTGGGAAGCAAATAATGACATTACAAGGAATAGATTATCAATATTGTAAGGGGTGCCTAAAATGTATTGAAGCATGTCCAACAAGTGCACTGAGTACAATCCAAGAGAAACAAGGATTCACGCATGATAACAAAGTATCCCAAAATTTTCCGTATATTTCAGGAGGGATTTCCTAAATGTCTATATTAGAAAATGATCTGTTAATCAAAAATAGACCAGTTCAAATAACCACATTCGAATCTGGAAATGAAATGGCTGCCATGGCTGCTGCGCAAATAAATTATCATATAATGGGCTATTTCCCTATAACCCCATCTACAGAGGTTGCACAATATTTAGATCAAATGAAAACAAGGGGCGAACACGACATACAATTAATCCCAGCTGATGGAGAACATGGATCTGCAGGAATATGTTACGGAGCAGCTGCAACAGGTGCCCGCGTAATTAATGCCACTAGTGCCAATGGCTTTATGTATATGCTTGAACAACTTCCTGTCCAATCTGGCACAAGATTTCCGATGGTATTAAATCTTGTTACCCGTGCGATAAGCGGTCCTCTCGATATTAGAGGCGATCATTCAGATTTATATTTTGCTCTAAATACAGGTTGGGTCATTTTAACAGCAAGAACGCCTCAAGCTGTTTATGATATGAATATTTTGGCCTTAAAAATTGCCGAGCATTCAAAAGTTCGATTACCTGTAATTGTAGCTTATGATGGCTTTTTTACCTCTCATCAAAAAAGAAAAGTCCATTATTTTCAAGATAAAGAAGTTGTCCAACGTTTTGTTGGTCCTTGCCCAACAGAATATCCAGCTATTCGAAATCCAAAGCAGCCAGTTACCATTGGCGCACACATGAATGGTGATGATTTATTAAACAACCACTTCCAACAATCGGAAGCAATCTACCGAGCAAAAGATGTTTTTATAGAGGTTTCAAAAGAATTCGAAAAAATTGCCGGGAGACACTATCCCCTGTTAGACCTATATAGAATGGATGATGCAGATGTTGCATTGTTCCTACTGAATTCTGCCGCTGAAACAGCTAAAGATGTGGTAGATCAATTACGTGAAAAAGGGATAAAAGCTGGGGTAATTAGTCCAAATCTAATTCGTCCTTTTCCTGCAGAAGAAATTAGAAAAGCTTTAAGAAATGTAAAGGCACTGTTAGTTGGGGAACGTGCTGATTCTTACGGTGGACATGGTCCAAATATTACACATGAAGTAAAATCCGCTTTGCAGGAAGATAAATCTAATAAAACCATTGTATTAAGTCGTGTTTTTGGATTAGGCGGAAAAGATTTTTATGCAGATGATGCAGAAAATTTATTTAATTTCGCCATTGAAGCGATGAATCAATCGAAAACTGTTAAAACGTTTGATTATTATGGACATTATCCAGGGGAGGTAGATAAAAAATTACAACCATTGATGGAACCACAATTTGGAGAAGACGACTTTAATACTGGATCAATTGAAGTTAACCAAGATGAAGAAACACAAACTATAAAAGTTAAAGTTCCTCCCCTTCGTACCCTTACTGCAAAACCAAAACGTTTTGCTCCAGGTCATGGGGCTTGTCCTGGCTGTGGAATTTTATCTGGTCTTGAACTCTTTTTTAAAGGCATTGAAGGAGATATTGTTGTATTATTCCAAACTGGCTGTGCTTATGTAGTGACAACAGCTTACCCCCATACTTCTCATAAGCAAACAATGATGCATAACTTATTTCAAAACGGACCTGCTACATTATCGGGGACATTAGAAGCCTTTTTGGAATTACAAAAAAGAGGAGAAATAGAGATTGCTGATAATACAACTTTTGTGATGGTCACTGGTGATGGCGGAATGGATATTGGCATGGGGTCAGCCATTGGAACAGCTTTAAGAAATCATCATTTAATTATGTTAGAATACGACAATGAAGGCTATATGAATACTGGTTCACAAATGTCTTATTCTACTCCAATTGGTCATATGACTAGTACAAGTAATATAGGACGTACTCAAAAGGGTAAAGGATTTCATCATAAAGATACCGCGCAAATTATGGCTGCTACAAATATTCCATATGTATTTACAGGAGCTGAAGCCTTTCCATTGGATTTAATAAAAAAAGGAGCAAAAGCACAATGGTATGCGCAAAATGTTGGTACTGTCTATGGGAAGATCCTTGTTAATTGTCCATTAAATTGGAAAACAGATGACAAATTCGGATCTAAAATAGTGGAAGCAGCCGTCCAATCATGTTTCTTTCCACTATATGAAGTGGAAAATGGTATAACAACCATTACTTATAACCCAGAAGAAAAAAATAAAAAAATTCCTTTAACAGAGTGGTTGAAATATATGGGGAAAACCAAGCATTTATTAAAAGATGAAAATACAGAAATGCTAAAAGATTTTGACCAAGAAGTAGAAAAAAGATGGACAAAATTAAAAATGAAGCATGAACATCCGTTACTTTAAATAAATAAGACTTGTAAATAAATAAGAGAAACATTAATGAGGAGATTCAATCCCTTTAATGTTTCTTTTTTTGTGATTAATTATCCACTATTCGATCATTATTTTTATAGTTTTAACAATGGAATTCTTTCCTAATCACTTTATGTTCCTTCCATTTATACTACTATACTTTATTCGAGACCCAATATTTCTGACTCTGGTAGCTGCGTTTTTGTTAATTCCTCTATTACTTTTTTAAAAGCATTATCTTTTTTCTAGAAGTTCTACTGAAGAAGAGTGATTAAGCAATAATTATTATTTATATTCATGATAATATATATACAAGACAATCGATAACATTGGAAAAGGAGAGAGAGTATGTATGTAAAAGTATATGAATTCCATATACAAGAGGATAAAATGGATGAATATTTTCGTATTCAAGAAAAAGCATGTAAAATTTATAAAAACTATCTGGACACAGAAACAACCTACTTACAAAGTCACGATGATCCAACAAAATGGATGGAGATGACAACCTATTCTAGTGAGGAAGACTATCATAAGAACATTGCTATTATCAATGAGAATGTGGAGATTCAGGCATTATTTAGGGAATTTCAGGCATTACTTTTACCAGAAAATAAACTTATAAAAGAAACAGATTTCACCAAAGTCATGGGATATGAAAAAAATAGCTTTTAAGATATAAGGAAAGGATACCATTAGCTAAAGCAAGGTATCCTTTTAATTCCTATTTAAAATCTTTCCAGTTCATGGAGTTTTCATTTAACAATTCTTCAAAGCTTTTATTTTTCTCTCTTTGTCTTCGTTCTTCCCGTTTTCTTTCTTCTTCTGCTTTTAGCTTAGCCTCTTCTTGTTCTTTAAGCTCTTGTTTTTTATTTTTGAGTTGAGTTGCTAATTGATCATTCAGAAGATCACCTAATGTAACAGGCTTATCTTGTTGTTTTTCTTTTTGGATATTTTTCCGCTTTTTTGCCATACGTTTATCCTCCAACTATCTGTTCTTTACTATGCAAGCTCAATGGTTTCATCTAGCTTGACTTCCACATTCCCTTTGATTGCTCTAGTAATCATACAGCTTTCTTCTGCTTTTTGTGCAAGTTTTGCTGCAAGCTTCATGTCTCTTTCAGTAGCCTCTTTTTTTAGTATTATCTTCGGGCGATGAATAATTTTTTGATAAGTGAATACACCGTTTGTCACATCCACCACTGCCTCTGATTCTAATGTTAAGCTTTCCTTTTCAAGTCGACTTCTTTCCATCATTGCTGCAAGTGTAATAATAAAGCAAGTTGCTGCAGCACCAAGTAGCATTTCATCTGGATTTGTACCGACACCAGGACCATCCATTTCTTTAGGAATCGATATTTTTGTTTTTAAATTTCCACTTTCAATTGTACCGACATCATTACGATAGCCTGGCCAATCTGCTTTTAAATAAAAATGATGTTCTGCCATAATTCAACCCTTCTTTTTTACTATGCTGTATGTATAATAACATATTTTTTTACTCAAGTTATATTAGAGAATTGGATACAGCACAAATAGTCTTGCTAGTATCACTATATTCATTTAGGAGGGATAGTAATGGGTCAAAAACGAGAAAAAGGGTATAGCCAAGCTGGGAAACCAAATGCAGATACTGTCAAACAAACAATCGCAGCAGAAGATTTGGAAAAAGCCATTCATCCGACAAATAGACAAAACTCCAAACAGTAGCTACTTATCTTACACCTTCTACTATTCCTAAAGAGGGTGTAGGATTTTCTTTATTTCTTACCTCCTATATATAAACTTCCGCCCTTTTAGTTCCATCATGTAACCATTTGATCATTTCTGCATAAGATTTTTTATCATAGGCGCCACTATTCTTTGTCTATTTTTTTATAATTGAAGCGAATGTCTATTTTGTTTCTCTTGGAAGAAGTGATACACTCAAATTAGTTTCTGCTAAATTTCTGTACTAACTGGAGGAATCGGTTTGAGAAAGCTGTTTCGTTATCTATTTTCTGTCTTATTGTTTATTACATCCATTGGAGTATATTGTTCTAATCGATTAATGTATATGAAGAAAAAGGATGATGCTTTTATTTTAAAAAGAGAGAAAGAAGCTGGCAGATATGATCCAGTTTCTTTTGAAAATTTAACTAAACAAGAAATTACAATTCCTTCTCCTTATGGCTATGAGTTAAAAGCTATTCTAGTGGAACCTTATGATACGAAGAAATATATCATCATCTCACATGGAGTAACGGAAAATAAAACGAGTTCGATTAAATACATGAACTTATTTTTAGAAAGAGGTTTTAATGGAATCATCTATGACCATCGTAGACACGGAGAATCTGGCGGAAAAAATACAAGCTTCGGTTATTATGAAAAATTTGATTTAAAACAAATTGTAGACTGGGTAAAAAGAGAAAAAGGAAAAGATATTATTTTAGGCATCCATGGGGAATCGATGGGTGCTGCAACGATGATTCTTTATGCTGGAGGAATTGAGGATGGCGCTGACTTTTATATAGCAGATTGTCCATTTTCGGATTTTACCGAACAGCTAAATTATCTAATTAAACAGGAGATAAAACTGCCTGGGAAAGTCTTCATCCCCATTGCTAATTTATTTCTGCGAGCAAGGGCTCGATATTCCATAAAGGATATCTCTCCTATTTCCGTTATTGATAAGATTAAAAGCCCAATGTTATTTATCCATAGTCAAAAAGATGATTTTATTCTGCCAGAAATGACTCAAAAACTTTTTGATAAAAAACAGGGTCCCAAAAAATTATTTTTCGCAGTAAATGGATTTCATGCTCAAAGCTATAATGAGAACAAAGAAGCCTATGAGAAAGCGATTGATGACTTTTTAACGGAATATGTAAAAAGTGATTAAAGAAAAGGAGATATGCTTTTCTTTAGCATGTCTCCTCTTTCTTATTATATCTTAAATTGTTTTATCTTATCCTGTAGATCGGTTGCGAGTTGTGCTAATGAAGTCGAAGATGCTGCTATTTCCTGCATCGATGCTACTTGTTCTTCAGTAGCTGAAGATACGTTTTCTGTACTAGCTGCTGCTTCACTTGCCATTGAATTCACTTCCAAAATCGAACCATTAATCGTATTAGTATGTTCTTTTAATTGATCAAGCGATTGACTTACTTCCTCTACTAATATAACTAGTTCTTGCACAGATTGTTCGATTCTATGGAATGATTCTCCTGCATCTTGAACAATTGTTAATCCTGTATCTACATCATTTGCAGCAGTTGTCATCGATAAAGAAGTATTCTTAGAATCAGTTTGAATCTGACTAATAAGGCTGGTAATTTGCTCTGCAGAACCAGCAGTTTGTTCTGCTAATTTCCTTACTTCATCTGCAACAACTGCAAAACCTTTTCCTTGTTCGCCAGCTCTTGCTGCCTCGATTGCTGCATTTAATGCTAGTAAATTGGTTTGGGAAGAAATATCCGATATTACCATTGTAATATCGGATATTTGATTTATTCTAGATTCTAATGTAGCTATTGATTCGGCAAGCGTCACCACATTATTATTAATGGATTTCATTTGTGTCGTTACTTCTGAAATACGTTTCGCACCCTCAAGCGATACTTCTGCTGTTTGCTCTGCTGTTTCTGCCACTTTTTTTGCACGTACTGTTATAAGTCCAGTCGTTTCATTTACATTACGAATATCGGCTGAGCTTGATTCCATCAATCTCATTTGTGTTTCAGAACCTTCGGCAAGCTCCTGAATCGTTTCAGAAATATGTTCACTTGCTTTGCTACTTTCTTCTGAACTAGAACTCAATTGTTCAGAAGATGAAGCAAGATGATGGGATGTTTCCGATAACATTTCAATAAGGCCCTTCATTCCATCAGCCATCCTATTATAACTATCAGATAGAGAACCTACTTCATCTTTCCCTTTATAACTCGACCTTTCTGAGAAATCTCCTTGTCCTCCTCTTTCCATTAAAGTTTTTAGACGTTTAATTGGGTTGACAATCATAGCAGAAATATAGAGACCAAATAATACAGCTAGTACTACAGCTATAATTATAACTCCCCAAGATAAATAGATCATTGTCGTATAATACTTGTTATTTTCATTGGATATCTGTTCTGCTTTTTCCTCATTTGCTTTTTGAAGTTCATCCAATTGTTCATTGATAACATTTGTTTTAGTTCGTAAATTTTTAGTATATAAACTATACGCTGAATCATTATAATTGTTGATTGATAAAGAAATAACCTGATCTTGTAGTTGATCAAAGCCAGCAGAAACATCTTTAAATATCTTATATGCCTTTGCCTCTTCCTCTGATAGTTTTATCGAATCAAGTTTTTTAATATACTTGTCGGACTCCTCCGTATTCTTTTTTATTGCTTCTAACAATTCCTGATTTTTCTTCTCATCTTCTGTAATCATTAACTCGATAATGTAGCTATCGCTTGTATATCGATATTTTTGTATTTTTGTAATATATGTATTAGGTAATAGTTTTTCTTCATACATCTTTTGAGTGTTTTTGGACATTTCCTTCATGCCATATATCCCAAATAGTCCGATTAAGATTAATGCTATTGCACTAAACATAATGATAATCATTATTTTTTTTGAAATATTAATATTTTGTAAAAATCTCATTGAAGCTACCTCATTTCACTAATTTAATCCCTTTATCATATCGACATACATCGACAATACTTTAGCCTAAAAAAACAAAAAAAATTTCGAATAACGAAACTTTCAGGAAAAAATATAGTAAAAAAACTTAAATAGATACAAAAAAGCAAATTTTGCTACATTCTATCATTAAAGATAGCTTGCTTAGCAAAATTCGCTTTTATCTTTTTACCAATGCTCTTTAATAAACACATCTCTTCCAGACTTTTCTCTATCTTCTTTATAATGCGTCTTATTTTTCTTATGATAATCCTGATGATAGGCTTCAGCTGGATAGAATGTCGCAGCTGGTTCTATTAATGTAACAATTGGCTTCTTAAATTTTCCACTTTCGGCCATTGCTTGTTTCGATTTCTCAGCAAGTTCTTTTTGTTTATCATTATGATAAAAAATGGCTGACCGATATTGAGGTCCACGATCATGAAATTGCCCATCTGGATCTGTCGGATCAATTTGTTGCCAATACAATTCTAATAACTGCTCATATGGGAATAAGTCTGGATCAAATGTAATTTCCACGACTTCAAAATGACCAGTTGTTCCTGTTTTAACTTGTTCATATGTTGGATTTTCCACATGTCCCCCACTATAGCCAGAAACAATTCCTCCAATCCCTGGCTGTTCTTCAAATGGAGATACCATACACCAGAAACATCCACCTGCAAACATTGCTTTTTCCATAATTCCCATCTCCCTAGCTGCTGCAATTAATTATTCAACATATTATTTTAAGAAAATTATCTATAACTCTCCTATTCGATTAAAATTAGTATATAATACTTTGGAGAAAGATACTATTTTATTGTATTAAGGAACATTATCAAGCTTTATGATATAGTTCAAGATGTTGTTTATGGTTATGTTACAGATTCACCTTATTTTTAGTGTGTTTATTTTTTATTCAAGATACCACCCACTAACTTATCAGCAATCCCTGGAAATAAATTATATAACACACTTCCCCAGTTCATCCAAACAGGAAGATTCAATTCACGTTTTGGGTGAATGATTAATTTTGTTACTTTATCTGCTACTTTTTCGGACGATAGCATATACTTTTGAACATTTTTGACATAGTTTCCAGATTTGTCTGCAGTAGTAAAAAAGGCCGTTTCGATTGGTCCTGGATTTACAGCAGAAATTTTGATATGGAATGGAGAAACTTCCATTCTTAAACTATTTGTAAAACCTAAAACAGCGTGCTTTGTCGCAGCATAGGCACTCGATTTAGGTGTGGCTAATTTACCTGCCTGTGATGCGACATTGATGATATGCCCACTGTTTTTTTCTAACATAGAAGGCAAAACTTCTTTTGTACAAGCTATAACCCCCATCACATTCACTTGAAACATATGATCAATATCCGTCATAGTGGCTTCATGCACCATATCAAATATGCCAAAACCTGCGTTATTCAGCAAGACATGAATAAAATCGACCTCTTGATATATTTTCGCAAATACTTCTTTTACTTGGTTCGTATTGCTAACATCTAAAGAAAAATAAATAGCTTTAACGGGAAATTGATTATTTATTTTCTCGCAAATAGAAGCAAGCTTATCTTCTGATCGAGCAAGAAGAATGGGACGAGCTCCCAAGCTAGCTACTTTTAAAGCAATTTTCGCTCCTATGCCAGATGAAGCACCTGTAATGACAATGTTCTTTCCTTTTAATACCTTCATCATTCACCTCAAAAAAGCGCAAACATATAGAAAAAATGCTGCGCACTATTTTTAATAGCAAATACTATGTTAAAATATTATAGTCTATATTTAGTCCTTGATCTTCACGTTCTTGATAAGAGAAATTTTCATAACTATATTTGCATAGAAAATAAAAAATAACAACCTAGCTCTTTACGCTTCTTTTTTCAAACAAACAAAATAGCGTCTCATATTCTTAGGGATACCTTTCATCTCAAACACGCCTGCATATACAAGGTGGCGAATCCGATATTCAAGAAAGTCAGGATCGATGTAAAGATTCTCTTCCTCTATCGTTTTCCAAATAAGCTGACTAGCCATTATGTATTCTATTCTTTCCTTCGCATACATTCTTTTCCATACTTTCAAAATTGTTTGATCATAATAACCCAGATTTACCGGTATAATCTCTTGATTTTCCCATATTCTTAAAAGCTCATCAGCGTTTGTTATTGATAGCCACTCCATTCCAAATCTTTTTTTTTGATTTGTTGTAATAACATAACTGCTATCAATATGTTCAAATATAGATTGTAATATCCCGCTTTTTATTTCTGCAGTATTTACCACTAACTTTTCAGTTGGTGCTATTTTTTCAAGGGCTTCCGATGTGTTGATAATGGAAATGGAATTAGTTTTTTTTTCCAACATAAAGATAAAAAATCTTAATGCTAACTGTTCTTCGATATTATTCCCACACCAGATATAGACGGGTCTTTCGTCATTGATTTCATCTAAACTATTTATTTTATTAGCTAGTGCAATCATGTATGGATTTTCGTCCTCAAATTCCCGATTTATGTTTTCAAAAATCCATTCAGACCGTTCTCTTTGGCCATAATGCTCATCAAGTTGACGAATTGGACCATACATAAAGGCTGCATCTAAGCCAATTACTTCGATATTCTCATTAAGGTCCATAGTTAATCTACTTGCAATATGTTGTGAGGCAACTAAATGAATCGCTTTCTTCTCTTTCACTGTCTCTCTCTTCTTTTGTTTTTTGATTACTTTATTAATAGGAGTAACTAATTCTTTTAAACTCTCTTCATCTAAAAATAATCCAGTACCTACAACTGCTTCGCTACTTTCATGTTCAAAATCTTGAAACGCTTGTTTATTGTTAATTTCATATAGAGCAGAATGGTTTGTGGTCTTTAAGTCATGTAAAGTAATATATGTATGTGACTCGATTTTGTAACTATAAATGAGATGATCATCTATCAAAAAATATACATAAGAACCGTTTGTTCTACTCTTCATTAGCAATCTCCTTATTTAAATTTACTTAGTTAAATTATACATTTTTGTAGCTAATTTTCCTACTACACAAATTTTCTATTGACAGACAAGCCCTCCATCTTGCATAATCAAATAAATTTATAAAATGAATGCGATGATTAAGAATAGTAGATGGTAATGGCTTGCAAGAGAGTGAAGTTCCTAAGGCTGAAAAACTACATCAATGTCCATTTCGTTACACCTACTTAGGAGTAGTTGGGCAAACCCAAACGTAATCCGTCGATACCGGTGAAGAGTTGTATAAACATGCACATTTGCTGTTTATATGGAAACTAAGGTGGTACCACGGAAAAAACCTTTCGTCCTTTCTTTTGGATGAGAGGTTTTTCTTGTTTCATAGTAACTGTAATTATTATAAAAAGGAGGAAAGAAAATGAACAATCTTGCTATCATTGGAGCTGGTTCCATGAGCGAAGCATTAATTTCCGGAATAGTTTCAAGCAAAATAATCGAACCAACCGCTATTACTGTCACAAATCGTGGGAATGTCAAAAGACTTACTGAATTACAGGAGCGTTATGGCATTCATTACTCCTTCAACTTAGAAAAAATCATTCCAGAAGCAGATGTCATCATTCTCGCAATGAAACCGAAAGATGTAAAGGAGGCAATTGCTCAATGGAAGGATTATCTCTCGGAAAAAACCCTTCTAATTTCTGTTCTCGCTGGTGTTAGTATGGACAGCCTACAACGATTAATCGGCACAGAAGTTCCAATTGCCCGAGCGATGCCAAACACATCGGCAACAGTTGGCAAATCTGCTACTGGAATTTCCTTCAACTCCTTTGTGGTAGACGAGCAAAAACAATTCGTCCATGAGATGTTTGAGACTGTTGGCTTCGTTACATTTGTGGAGGAAGAACAATTAGATGCAATAACTGGGCTCTCAGGAAGCGGTCCCGCATATATCTATTACTTAGTAGAAGCAATGGAGAAAGGTGGTCTTACAATCGGGCTAGATCGTGATGTAGCTAATGCATTAATTATACAAACATTACTTGGTGCTGCTGAAATGATCGCAAAATCATCTAAAACGCCTCTAGAGCTCCGTAAAAATGTGACAAGTCCTGGAGGAACAACGGAAGCAGGAATAAGAATACTAGAGGAATTTGATGTGCAAAAAGCCTTTATTACATGTATTCAAGAAGCAACTGCCCAATCGAAACGAATGGGAAAAGCACTTACGGACGATTTGAAGCTTCCTAAATAAAGGAAAGTAACCATTTCCCACCTATTTTTGTGCATTTCATATGCTTAAATCTTATTACTGGTGTTTAAGACACAGTGGGATAAATAGTGACTATCACTCTAATGTATTCATACAATACCAAAGGCTGTTGGCTTCAATGTGACAACAGCCTTTTTTCTTCTAAATATCAAACTCTGAAAAATCTTCTGCAATATATGTATTAGGAAATATGCCTCTTGCTTCTCTCAATAGCTGTATAGTTAACGATTGGTCATATCTTGCACTAATATGGGTTAATAGCAGACAATCAACATTAGCCCTTTTCGCTGTTTCGGCAGCTTGTACAGTTGTGGAATGATAATATTCGGTGGCAATAGAAGCTTCTTTTTCAGAAAATGTTGCTTCATGAACCAATATTTTTGCTTCTTTAGCTAATACTTCTGCAGCATTACACGTTCTTGTATCCCCTAAAATAGTAATAATTCTTCCTTTAATATTCGGCCCAAGAAAAGTTTGACTGCTTATGACTGTACCATCATCAAGCTTGAGGTCTTCTCCATCTTTAATTTTTTTATAAATAGGTCCTGGTTTTATCCCATATTCCAATAATTTGACGGTATCTAACTTTCCTGGGCGATCCTTTTCGATTACACGATAGCCAAAGCTTGTTACACCATGCTCTAATATTTTTGCTTCTACCATAAAATCATCGTCTTCAAAGATTACGCCTTCTTCTATCTCCACGACTCGTAGCTCATATTTTAAGTATGTCTGACTAACAGCAAGACTGGTTTGTATATAGTCCCTAATTCCTTTTGGTCCATATACTGTCAATGGTGTTTCTCCCCCTTGAAAAGATCTACTCGAAAGAAAGCCTGGCAATCCATAGATGTGATCTCCATGTAAATGGGTAATAAACACCTTCTCCACTCTTCTTGGTTTTATACTTGTATGTAAAATTTGATGCTGTGTTGCTTCTCCACAATCAAATAGCCAAATACTACCCTTTTCTTCTAAAAGCTTTAAAGCAATTGCTGTAACATTTCTCGATTTAGCCGGAATCCCTGCACCCGTTCCTAAAAATTGCAATTTCATATTTACTCGATAATCCCCTTTCATTTTTCTTCGTTGTACCTAATCCTGCTGTATAAATAAAACCGTATCATTAAATACTAAATCAGAATAGTTGCCTTAAGTATACTTTACAGCTGATGGAATATCCAAATTCCTAAATCTTTTAACTAGTAACTTTTGCTAATCTATTGTAATATCATGTTGGATGAATGAAAAATTTCTGCTGAAAATACAAATAGTAAAAATATTTGCAAAAATTACAAACAAATCTGTTGCCTTATCCTTCAGAAAAAGATAAAATTTTATAACTGTATAGGTACATGTCTTATTTTAAGAAAAATGTACTTTTGTAAAGCAGCAATTTAAAAATTTTCATACATATATAAATGAAATGAGGTACAAGAAAGTGAATGAAAAACAAACATCAAATGCACTTATTATGATCTTCGGAGCTACAGGAGATTTAGCCAATAGAAAGCTTTTCCCATCTCTTTATCGATTGTATAAAAAAGGTAAATTAGCAAATTTCGCCGTGGTAGGTGTAGGAAGAAGAACGTTAACACAAGAACAGTTCAAACAAAATGTTGTTAACTCTGTGTCTGAAGCCATTGCGGGTTCTAAAAATGATGACTTAGAGACATTCGCTTCTTATTTCTGCTATCATTCTCATGATGTTACAGATTCAAGCTCTTATGCGGAGCTAAAAAACATCGCAGATGAATTAGATGTCAAATATAGCTTAAACGGCAATCGTGTATTTTATTTAGCAATGGCACCAGAATTCTTCGGACCAATTGCGATTCATTTAAATCAGGATGGATTAACGGATGTAAAAGGATATAAACGTTTAATCATTGAAAAACCATTTGGACATGACTTAGAATCCGCTAAAGAACTGAATGAGCAAATCCGTACTGCTTTTTCTGAAGATGAAGTATATCGAATTGACCATTACTTAGGAAAAGCAATGGTTCAAAATATTGAAACGATTCGTTTTTCTAATGCGATTTTTGAAAACCTGTGGAACAACCGTTATATCAGCAATATTCAAGTAACCTCAAGTGAAGTACTTGGAGTGGAAGAACGTGGTAGATATTATGAAACAAGTGGCGCACTTCGTGATATGGTTCAAAACCATATGCTACAGATGGTTGCCCTTCTTGCAATGGAACCGCCAATTAAACTTACTCCAGATGAAATTCGCTCAGAGAAAGTAAAAGTTTTCCGTGCAATGCGTCCAATTGAAGTAGAGGAAATGGACAAATACTTTGTAAGAGGACAATACGGCAAAGGATTAGTAGAAGATTTAGAAGTACCAAGCTACCGTGAAGAACAAATGGTTGATCCTAATTCCAATACTGAAACTTTTGTAGCTGGTAAAGTAATGATCGATAACTTCCGTTGGGCTGGCGTTCCATTCTATATCCGTACAGGAAAAAGATTAGAAAGCAAATCAACAAAGATTGTTGTTCAATTTAAAGATATCCCAATGAATCTATATAATCGACCTGATCAAGAGATCACACCAAACCTTCTTGTCATTCATATTCAACCAGAAGAAGGAATCACTTTGCATTTAAATGCTAAAAAAGCAGGACAAAACATGGAAGCAACACCTATTAAACTGAGCTATGCAAATACAGGAATTGCAGGAATAAATACACCAGAAGCCTATGAGAAACTAATTGATGACAGCCTTCACGGTGATGCTACAAACTTTACCCATTGGGATGAAGTTGCGTTATCTTGGAGCTACGTAGATAAAATTTCACAAGCGTGGGAACAAACTCCTTCTACTCAATTCCCAAATTATGCATCAGGGACAATGGGACCAAAAGAGGCAGATGAGTTATTAGAAAAAGATGGCTTCTTCTGGTGGCCGGTCAATCAATTTGAAGTAGATGTTTGCTAAGTAAAACTTTTTCTAGAAACTTTTAAAAAACGTGAATCCTCATTTGAATTCACGTTTTTTTGCTTATCAAAAATGGAATAATAGGAGCTCCTGATGAAAAAAATAAAATTTGCCTTTACTATTTTGCTAGTATTTCTCATATATAATTTACTTGTTTATTACATTGGCTGGAATGGTTATGTATGGCTTAAATCCTTTCAACTGACACCCTACCCAGCTTTCTATATTGGAGCTATTATCCTTTTTTCCTATGCGTATTTTATTAGTCACTTCCTTAAATCAATTACGATCTTTAAAATAATGGGTGCCTATTGGCTAGCTATTTTTGAATATGGACTAATCCTTTTTCCCCTAGCCAATATTAGCTGGTTTATCTTAAAGATGTTGATGGATCCGATGGATGCGACCATAATCATAGGTACTATCACTGCATCCTTACTCTTATTTTTACTTGTTTTTGGAACATATAATGCTTATTCGCCAATTATTAGAACATATAAACTTACTGTAGAAAAAAAACAAGCAAAAAGAGACACTCTACGCATCGCTATGGCTTCTGATATGCACTTTGGCACTTTATCTGGGAAAAGTCATTTAAATCGGCTAGTAACGCAAATAAACAGCCTACAGCCTGATTTAATATTATTACCTGGCGATATCATTGATGACGACCCAATTCCTTTTATGAAAAAGAAGATGGGAGAGCAATTAAAGCAATTACATGCTCCATTAGGTATTTATGGTGTATTAGGCAATCACGAGTATTATGGAAAAATGATACCTACGTTTATTAAAGAAATGAACCGCATTGGCATTCACATCTTAATGGATGAAAAAATCACAATCGACGAAACTATTCGTCTAATTGGTAGAAAAGATAAAACAGATAAAGATAGGCTTTCCATTCCTGCACTATTAGAAAATGAGAGCAACCGCCTTCCAATCATCATGATGGATCACCAGCCAGATGAGCTTGAAGCTGCCATGAATGATGGAATTGACGTCATTTTATCAGGACATACACACAGAGGACAAATGGCACCAAATCATCTTATAACTAGAAGAGTATTTGAATTAGATTGGGGATACAAACAAAAGAAGCAACTTCATGCCATTGTTTCCTCCGGCTTTGGATTCTGGGGACCACCAATTAGAATTGGCAGTAGATCAGAGATCGTTTCTATTGAAATTAAATTTACTTAAAACGAGTTAACTATTATTATTTTGAAAAAATAAACACTCTTGTATATGCTGCTGAAAAAATATAGCAGCATATTTTTTATAGTATTTTTTAATTTAAGTAGGTAGAAGAAATGATTGGGTGCGGAAAATTTCTATTTGATGATACGCTTGATGAACACACTTTTCTCTTTCCAGCTCGTCTTTTGGTTTTCATTCCCTTGATAAATGCCACTATACCCTCAACTTCCGCTATACCCCCTTTTATCATTCCCATAATTTATGCATCTTCACCGTTGATATATCATTCAGTTTATTTAATCCCAACAAAAAAAACACACCACAATTAAAAGTGTGATGTGTTTTAACATATTTCTTATTTTTCCATCCAGTTTGTATGGAAAATTCCTTCTTTATCAAGACGCTCATATGTGTGTGCACCGAAATAGTCACGTTGCGCTTGTAATAAGTTTGCTGGTAAAGTTGCTGTACGGTAGCTATCAAAGTATGATAATGCTGCTGCAAAGCTTGGTACAGGAATACCGTTTAAGACAGCACCAGAAATTACTTCACGTAATGCTGCTTGATAGTTTTCAGTGATTTCACTGAAGTATGGATCCAATAATAGGTTTTTCAATTCTGGATCACGGTCATATGCATCTTTAATTTTTTGTAAGAATTGAGCACGAATAATACAACCACCACGGAAAATCATAGCGATTTCTCCATAGTTTAAGTTCCAATCGTATTCGTCAGATGCTTCTCTCATTTGTGCAAAACCTTGTGCATATGAAACAATCTTACTTAAGTAAAGTGCTTTACGAACAGATTCGATATATGCTGCTTTATCGCCTGTAAATGGTTTGATTTCTGGACCTGTAAGTACTTTACTTGCTTTTACACGTTCGTCTTTCATTGCTGAAATAAAACGAGCAAATACAGATTCTGTAATCATTGGAAGTGGAACACCTAAATCTAGGGCACTTTGGCTTGTCCATTTACCAGTTCCTTTTTGACCAGCAGTATCTAAAATTAGATCTACTAAAGGCTTACCTGTTTCTTCATCTATTTTAGTGAAGATGTCTGCAGTAATTTCGATTAGGTAGCTATCAAGCTCGCCTTTATTCCATTCTGCAAATACTTCATGAAGTTCTTGCGCTTCTAATCCTAGAACATGCTTCATGATAAAGTATGCTTCACAGATTAATTGCATATCTCCATACTCTATACCGTTGTGGACCATTTTAACATAATGGCCAGCACCATCTGGACCGATATAAGTAGTACAAGGCTCATCATTAACTTTTGCAGAGATATCACGGAAAATAGGAGCAACTAATTCATATGCTTCTTTTTGACCACCAGGCATGATAGAAGGACCTTTTAAAGCGCCTTCTTCTCCACCAGAAACGCCTGTACCAATAAAGTGAATACCAAGTTCACTTAATTCTTTGTTACGTCTTTGTGTATCTTTAAAGAATGTGTTACCACCATCGATAACAATATCCCCTTTATCTAATAAAGGTTTTAATTGCTCGATTGTAGCATCTGTAGCTGGACCTGCTTTTACCATTAACATAATTTTACGTGGAACTTCTAAAGATTGTACAAATTCTTCTAACGTATATGTTCCAACAATATTCTTGCCTTCTGATTCTTTAAGCATTTCTTCTGTTTTTTCTTTTGAACGGTTGAAAACGGAAACAGTATATCCTCTGCTTTCGATGTTCATCGCAAGGTTTTTACCCATGACCGCTAAACCGATTACACCAAATTGCTGTTTTGTCATTTTTTCCTAACGTCCCTTCTAAACTATGTATCCTTTATAGTAGAATTCACTTAACTTTAGCAAGATTTTTTAAGTTATGCAACTAAAATGCAACTACTTTTCCGGTTTATTTCAAAAAAAATTTTTTATTGAAAATAACCGTACTAAAATTTCTTTCCTTGTAGAAAATCTTTATTGAAGCTAGTCAGTGTACCGATATTTTCTTCCTTTTTTGAAATATTATTTCTTTCAGATGCTGGTTCGATTATGGATGAGCCATATTTTTCTTTTAGCTTATCAATAGCAGTCCAGAGGGGTTCTTTTTCTGCGTCCTTTTCAAAAGAAAAGAGATCCAGTTGTTTTACTACAATATTATTGTCTATTAAATCTCCTGCTGTTATTCCGAGTAAGCGGACTGGATTTCCATCCCATGCTGAAATAAAAATCTCTTTGCTTAATTGATGTATCTCTTCTTCTGTTTTAATTGGATTTGCTAATTTTTTGCTTTTGGAATAATTTTTACGGTTTCCGTAACGAATCGTGACAGTAACATGATTAGCATGCACATGTTTTCTTTTCATACGCGTAGCAACTTTATTTGCTAGTGTTTCCAAAACTTGAAATAATTCTTGTTGATTCTTTACATCACGAGGCAAAGTAGTAGAATTCCCAATGCTTTTAAATTCATTAGCTGCTTCCGGATCGACTGCCCGGTTATCTTCTCCATTGGCTCTTTCCTTTAAGCGAATACCATTAATGCCTATGGTTGCTTTTAGTGGAATGGATTGAGCCATCGCCAAATCTTGAATGGTTTGGATACCAATTGCCCTTAGTTTTTCCCCTGTTTTTTTTCCTATACCATGCATTTCTTCTACTTCCATTGGCCAAAGGATTTGTGGAATGTCCCGCTTTCTTAAAATGGTGATACCCATCGGTTTTTTTAGATCAGATGCCGTTTTGGCGAGAAATTTATTTGGAGCAATCCCAATACTGCATGGTAAATCTAAGCGTTCATAAATTCGTTTCTGGATTGTTTTTGCAATGTAAATCGGGGTTCCTAACTCATGACAATTCGTAATATCAACATAGCCTTCGTCGATGGAAACTGGCTCAACGATATCCGAAAATTCATGGAGAATTTGAAACATGGCAAGGGATGCCGTTCGATAACGATCAAAATTTGGAGGTAAAACGATTAAATCCGGGCATTTCTTTTTTGCTTCCCATAAAGGCATGGTTGTTTTTACTCCGAATTTTCTTGCTTCATAGCTACAAGTGACGATTATACCTCTGCGCTCTTTTTCATTCCCTGCAATTGCCAGTGGTTTCCCCTTTAACTGTGGATTATAGGCCATTTCT
The DNA here is from genome assembly GCF_052064465.1 of Niallia sp. HCP3S3_B10. Classification (NCBI taxonomy): domain Bacteria; kingdom Bacillati; phylum Bacillota; class Bacilli; order Caryophanales; family Bacillaceae; genus Niallia; species Niallia sp. HCP3S3_B10. The sequence continues at coordinate 35,550 of NZ_JBQHVO010000030.1, forward strand.
ACAGATGCATAAAAACTGTTCATATCTACATGTAGTATAACTCGTCCCTTTTTTGGATAAAATTCTTTCATCTTACCTTCACCATTCTTTTGATCATTATAGATTAATTAATACATTTATTCTTCTGGAAGAAATTAAGCAGGCTGATTTTTCATATAGTCTTTAATTTCTCTTACCCCATCTAATGTTTCAATCAAAATAGTAGGGTCCAACATCAAAACCAAACGTTTTTCTAAATTAAGAACTCCTGTTATATATTCTGTTTTCTGATATGCAGAGATTCCCACCTCTTTAATAACCTCTTCTTTAATATCAATGATTTCCTTCGCGTCATGGACAATCATGGCAAAAGAAATATCCTCTGTTCTCACTACAATTAATTTATTTGTTTCATTTTCTTCTGTCCTTTGATTATATAATACCATCTGTAAATCAATAACAGGAATGAGCTCGTCTCTTACTTTTCTTATCCCTTTCACAAAGGAAGGCAATTGAGGAACAGGTGTAATTTGTTCTTCTTTCTCAATCGATATCACATAAGAAACATCTATTGAATATTCGCCGCTAGCAACTTTAAAAATAACAACCTTCTTCTCTTCCATCTATATTCCCCCAAAATTAGTATGTACAGTAGTATTTTCCTATAAAAATATTTTCCTCTGTTTTCTAAATAAATGCAAGTAAAATAGAAACATTTGTTTCGATAAATATACAAAAAAAAGAGTGAATCCTAAATTAGGACACACCCTTACATAACCTTGATTATTTACCTGTTACTTCTTCAATAATAGCTAGTACCATCTCAGCCAATTTATTCAATTCTTCAATTGGCATCTTTTCATTTGTTGTATGAATATCTTCATATCCTACCGCAAGATTAACTGTAGGAATGCCAAAACCGCAGATTACGTTGGCATCACTACCTCCGCCGCTTTGTTGTAATTCACAGCTTCTGCCAATTTTTGCAGCGGCTTTTTTAGCCACTTCCACGACATGGTCACCTTCACCGAATTTAAAACCTGGATACATTATATCCACTTCTACAATAGCTTCTCCACCCATTTCTTTAGCAGCTGACTCAAATGCATCCTTCATCTTAGCAACTTGTGCAAGCATTTTATCTTCTACTAATGAGCGTGCTTCTGCAAGAATATCTACATGGTCGCAAACGATATTTGTTTGTTTTCCTCCAGCGAAACTGCCGATATTGGCTGTTGTTTCTTTGTCTATACGACCTAAAGGCATTTTTGCTACCGCTTTAGAAGCAATGGTAATAGCAGAAACTCCCTTTTCAGGTGCCACGCCTGCATGAGCTGTTTTCCCTAGAATCGTTGCTTTGACTTTTGCTTGTGTTGGTGCAGCTACAACGATATTTCCTACTTTACCATCACTATCTAATGCGTAGCCGTATTTTGCTTGAATTAATTTTGGATCAAGTGCTTTCGCTCCTAATAATCCAGATTCTTCTCCTACTGTGATGATAAATTGAATGGTTCCATGAGGAATATTATTTTCTTTAATTACAGTAAGTATTTCAAGCATAACAGATAAACCAGTTTTATCATCTGCCCCAAGTATTGTCGTGCCATCTGTTACTATGTATCCATCTTTAATGGACGGTTTTACTCCAACTCCAGGAACTACTGTATCCATATGAGAGGTGAAGTAAATCGGATCAACATTTTCCTTTGTTGCCGGCAGTGTACAGATTAAATTACCTGCACCGTGACCTGTAATCGCAGTAGTATCATCCTCGAATACTTCTAAACCTAGCTCTTCAAATTTCTTTTTTAATACAATACTAATTTCTTTTTCAAACTTTGTTTCCGAATCAATTTGTACTAGTTCTAAAAATTGATTTAATAAACGCTCTTGATTAATCATTTTTTGTTCCTCCAAAAATTAGTGACATTATTAGTATACGCTTATAAAAATAGAACATCAAATGAAAATCACAGGGATAATTATTTTGATTTTCATGTAGATATGAAAATTTCGGACGGAATATCTACCTTTATTTTTAAGAAAAGATCTGTATTTTTAAAGAGGCTGGGACAAATCTAAATAACTAATCTTTAAAGACGAACAATCTCTAATTTAGCTCTTAAATAAAGCTACTTTTTCATATTAGTTATTTATGGTTTTAAATATATTCAAGTGTAAAAACTAAGTCGTTCCATTGCGCTACAGACGGTCGATGCGCCGGGGAGGAAACTGAGCCTCCCTCTAGAAATGTTGGAATATCAACCTTTAAAGCCGTTTTATGGCTCCTCGCTGCGAGGGCACTGAAAAACTGATAGCTATTGATGATTGGCCGTAACTGCCTTTTAAACTTAGATGTGTAAATTGTTTTCCGAGGTGCCCACATGACTCATTGGGGCGAGCGCCGAGCCGCTTCACAGCTCACGCTCCTGCAGGGTCTCGGACTTTCTCGCTGTTCCCATAGGAGTCAAGCGGTCACCTCTCCAAACCAACTTAATATTCGCTTTCAAATAAATAAATTCTTATTTAATTTGGAGATACTATACTTTTTCAGTGCCCTCCTCGCTGCGCTGCGGGGTCTCAGCCTTTCCTCTATTTCCCGCAGGAGTCGACCGTCCTCCGCTCCATTTCAGTTCATTTTTAAACCTTTTTTTAAAATATAAATACGAACGATCATGTAAACTTACCACATAATCGTTCGTATTTATTGTTAACTGAAATGTTTATGTCCCAGCCTCTTACCTTAAAAAAATTCCCTAATCAAAATTCCATATGTTTATAGTTGTACCATTCTTCTATTCTTAGTAAAATAGACAGTAAGAATGGTTAGACTATGGAGGATCCTATGAAGAAACGAAAAAATAGATTACAAAAGATTGTTGTATATTTAATGATCTTTATTATGCTAGCATCTACACTGTTAATCGGAATTGGAATGTTATTTTAACCGAAGACTATCTTACTAATGGAAGAACTAAGCAGTCTGAATACACGTAATCTCCTATGGGAGCTGCGTGAAAGGGAATACCCCTAAAGCCGAGAAGGCTAAAGCGCAGCCCCATGGTAAGCGAAATGTATTCAGACTGCGGGTAATACAACAAACTTTTTTTGAAAGCTTCTTGCCAAAAACAAAAACAGTTCGTGTTTATTACTAGCTGAAACGATGTTGTCCCAGCTCCTTTTTTATTCATGAATAGCCCCATACTCTTTTGCTAATTCCTCAAAGCTTTTATCTGACTTTGTTATTAGAACTTTGGTTCCTAATGGTATTAAATCATAAATCGATTCTACTGCCTCATTTTGCATACGGACACAGCCATTGGACACATAATTTCCAATAGTGCCTGGATTATTAGTTCCATGAATACCATATATTCTTCCATCTGTATTCTTCGCATCAAAACCAATCCACCGTGTTCCCAAAGGATTATCTTCATGTCCGCCAGCGATATTTTTTTTGCGATAATACGGTTCTACTGCTTTAACTGTAATGGTAAATAAGCCATCTGGTGTTAAGTCTTCTGTTTTTCCTGTCGATACACTAATAATAGTTTGAACTCTATTTTCATCTATTATGGATAATTGATTGGTTTTTTTTGTTTATAATAACAAAAGAATCTCCTGGTAAAGGGTTTTGCCCTAATGGCCATATAGGTGAGACAGTTAGGAAAATAGAAAGAATAAGTTTCAGCATACAATCACACTCGCTTTTTTTCTTAGTGTATGTGGATGCTTATTCTTTATACGATAAGGAATCGTAATCCTAATAGGATTCATTCAGCTTCACTGAGTACGAAAAAGATTCCTTCATCCTAGAGACGAAGAAATCTAATTGTATTCAATATTATAGCATTTTTTCCAAAAATTCTTTTGCGCGTTCTGTTTTTGGATTGGTGAAAAACTCTGCTGGCGGTGCATCCTCTACTACAACTCCACCATCAAGGAATAATACTCTGTTTGCCGCTTCTCTCGCAAAGCCCATTTCATGTGTCACAATTAGCATGGTAATGCCTGTATTTGCAAGTGATTTCATTACCTCAAGCACTTCTTTTACCATTTCAGGATCCAAAGCTGACGTTGGTTCATCAAATAAGATTACTTCTGGATTCATTGCAAGAGCACGTGCAATAGCGACCCTTTGCTTTTGTCCCCCAGATAAACGGCTAGGATAAACAGCTGCTTTATCAGCAAGGCCAACTTTAGCAAGAAGTTCTTTACCCATTTTTTCCGCTTCTCCCTTACTTAATCCCTTCACTTTAATCGGTGCATATGTTACGTTTTGCAAAACCGTTTTATGTGGGAAAAGATGAAAATGTTGAAATACCATCCCCACATTTTCTCTCATTTTTTTTATGTTTGTGTTTTTTGTCGTAATATCCGTCCCATCAATGATTACTTTTCCTTCTGTAGGCACTTCAAGCAAGTTTATACAGCGAAGAAAAGTAGATTTCCCTGAACCAGAAGGACCGATTATGGTCACTACTTCCCCTTTTTTGACCTGTGTATTAATCCCTTTTAAAACTTGAAGGGAGCCATAGGATTTATGCAAATTTTCAACATTAATCACTTCTTCTCATTCTCCTTTCAACGGCTTTTGCCAATGTAGTCAACATCATTACTAATACATAGTAGATAAGACCTGCTAGAATCATTGGCTCCAAATATGCATATTTTTCTCCACCCATAATATAGGCCCTACGCATAATATCTGTTACACCAATTACCGTTACAACCGCTGACTCTTTTGTTAAAGAAACAGCTTCATTGATTAATGCCGGAAAAATATTTTTTAAAGCCTGTGGCAAGATTAAGTCAAACATTGCTTGTCTAGGTGAGACACCTAATGCCATGGCTGCCTCTTTCTGTCCACGATCAACTGCTAAAATTCCAGCTCGAATAATCTCAGAAATATAAGCAGCTGAATTTAAGCCAAAGGAAAGAATCGCAGCAACCGAGGGTTCTATTTGTATCCCAGTTAATTGCGGAACCCCAAAATAGATAATCATTAATTGCAAAACAAGTGGCGTCCCTCTGAATACAGATGTATAAATAGCAGCTATCCAGCTTAATACTGGAATCTTACTTAGTTTAAATATCGAAAGTATAATCCCTAAAACAAATCCAATAATTCCAGCTACAATAACAATTTGCAATGTTACTGTTACTCCCTTCAGTAAATAAGGAAGCGATGGAATAAATTGTTGGAAATCCAAGCCCATTAATATCTCAATCCTTTCATAAAAAACAGGGTGTCTTCTATCTATTTAGCTTAAAAACAAGAAAACGTTTAGGGCAAACTTGCCCTAAACTGTCCCCGGCTTTCACTTCTCAATTAGTTATCAAACCATTTAACAATTAACTCATCAATTTCTCCGCTATCTTGCATTTTCTTTAATTCATCATTGAACTTACTTGTTAATTCACTGCCCTTTGGAAATGCAATCGCAGAACCTGCATCCTGATTAGCTTCTTTTGCAGGGAAGGATGTTAATGTATCCTCTTTATTTAAATAGCCAGTAGCAACAACATCTTCGATAATTGCAGCATCAAATCTTCCAGCTTTAATTTCTTGAATTAGTTGCGGGATTCGGTCACGATTTTCGACAGTAATCTTTACTGTTTCAGCAATTTCATTTGCTGCATCCTCTTGAATGGAACCTAATTGTACCCCAACTTTTTTCCCTTCAAGGTCTTTCACTGTTTTAATATTGCTATCTTTTGTCGTTATAACTAAATCTTTTGATGTGTAATATACATCACTAAAATCAACGTTTTCAGCTCTTTCTGGTGTTGGAGACATACCCGATAGTACTAAATCTACTTTTCCAGATTGCAAAGCAGAAATTAATCCGCTAAAGTCCATATCTTTAACTTGGATTTCATACCCAAGTTTTTCGCCTAATGCATTAGCTAAATCAATATCAAAACCGATAATGTCATCACTTTTTGCTGTATCAATATATTCAAATGGCGCATAGTCAGCTGAAGTTCCCATGACAAGTACCTTTTTATCAGAAGATCCACTATCACTATTTGAACTGTTTTCATCAGTAGAGGTTCCACAAGCGCTTAAAACAACTACGATTGATAACAGCATTAATGTTAATAATTTTTTCATTATTTATTATCCCCCTATACTTTCTAATGCTTCTATTCTCTATTAATATTGCTTATTTGTTGCAAATTATAAGATAATCTTTCATTTATATTCATGCAACAATATGAATTTTAACACATACTTATAAATATTCAATACAATTTATACAAATTCAATAAATGAAATACTATTCTGAAAAAATTTAATTTTTAAATAAATATAGTTATATTTTTTTGAAAATTCTTTTTTCTCACAAAACGAAACCATGGACATAATCGCTCTTTATGTTGATTAGCTACTTAATATGTAGTTTTTTCTCTTACATGCCCGAATTTTTGCATCAAAAAAAGCTCAGATACCTGAGCTTTTTGAGCAAATATACAATTCTTATTTAACTTCTTCACAGTATTCTTCAAATGCAGTTTGTAGTTTTTCTACTACTTGCATAGGATCATGACCTTCGATTTCATGGCGCTCCACCATCTTCACAAGTTCGCCGTCTTTCATTAATGCAAAAGAAGGAGAGGATGGAGGAAAACCAGTAAAATAGGAACGAGCTTGTTCTGTTGCTTCTTTATCCTGTCCTGCAAATACAGTTACTAATTGATCTGGTCTTTTTTTATAATGTAACGAGTAGCTTGCAGCTGGTCTAGCAATTCCACCAGCACATCCACATACAGAGTTCACCATCACAAGAGTCGTACCTTTTTGGGATAATGCTTCATCTACTGCTTCTTTTGTCGTTAATTCTTGATACCCAGCTTCTACTATTTCTTGTCGTGCTTGACGGACAACATCATTCATGAATAAGTTAAAGTCAATATTCATCGTTTCGCTCCCTTTTATGAAATATTTTTCTTCCTACATTATTATAAAAAAAGTACTTATTTTCAATATATATGTTTGTATTAGCTGTATTCACCATTTTACGGAACTGATTTTTCCCATTTCTTAATAGATCGGTGTTGTTTCCTCTGATGTTGTTTCTAGTATTTCTTTAATTCTTTGTAAAAACCTTCCACAAACAAGTCCATCTAATACTCGATGGTCTAATGACATGCATAAATTCACCATATCTGAGATAGCGATCATATTCTCTTTAATTACAGGTCTTTTCACAATGGATTCCACTTGAAGGATTGCGGCTTGTGGATGATTGATAATTCCCATTGACTGAATAGATCCAAATGACCCCGTGTTATTGACAGTAAATGTGCCATCTTGCATTTCATCAATAGTAAGCTTACCCGTTCTCGCTTTGTTGGCAAGTTCTGTAATCTCTCTTGCAATTCCTTTAATTGATTTTTCGTCAGCGTTTTTTATAACAGGAACAAATAACGCACCTTCTGTTGCTACAGCTATGGAGATATTAATATCTTTTTTCTGAATGATTTTGTCTCCAGCCCAAGTAGAATTAATTTCTGGGAATTCTTTTAATGCACGGGCAACTGCTTTCACAAAAAAGGCAAAGAATGTTAAGTTATAGCCTTCTTCTTTCTTAAAGGAATCTTTTACTTTATTTCTATATTGGACAAGCTTTGTTACATCGACTTCTATCATTGTCCAAGCATGAGGAATTTCATGCTTACTTTTTACCATATTACTTGCAATTGCTTTCCTAACTCCAGTAATCGGCAACTCCTTGTCTCCCGCTTTTGTTTGAATACTACTATGTACAACCGTTTCTTTAGGGGGAGTTACTGCAACATTTACAGGTGCTTTTTCTTCTTCTTTTACCTGTGGAACGCCGTCGCTTATCGCTTTTTGAACATCTTTTCTTGTAATTCTTCCACCTGCGCCTGTTCCCTTTAATAGCGCTAAATCAATTCCAGCTTCTTGAGATAAACGTAATACAGCTGGTGAATATCTAGTTTTTTGACTCGTGTCAGCTTGAATAGATATATCCGCTTCTTTTTTTACTGTCTTTTCTTCCTGAGACTGTTCTTCCTGTGATTTATCCCCTTCTACTTCAATGGTACATATTACTTCGCCTACATCAAGGGTTTGCCCTTCTTCAGCAATTAATTCTTTAATCTTTCCAGAAAAAGAAGAAGGAATTTCTGCATTTACTTTATCTGTCATAACTTCAGCAAGAGGATCATATTTGTTAACGACATCCCCTACAGCTACAAGCCAATTGCTTATCGTACCTTCTGTAACACTTTCTCCTAGTTTAGGCATGGTAATTTTCTCGATTGGCATCTGTTTTCACTCCTTCTTATGCGACTTAAAATTCTGCTAGCTTTCTCATTTCTGTTTCTACTTTTTCTGGCGTAATTAAAAAGAATTTTTCCATCGTTGGGGCATATGGCATCGCTGGAACATCTTCTCCCGCTAATCGCATAATTGGTGCATCTAAATCAAACAAACAGTTTTCGGCAATAATAGCTGCAACTTCACTAATCACACTGCCCTCTTTGTTGTCTTCTGTTATTAAAAGGACTTTTCCTGTTTTCGAGGCAGCTTCCATAATTGCTTCCTTATCTAGTGGATAAACGGTTCGTAAATCTAAAACATGGGCAGAAATCCCGTCCTCTGCCAATTTTTCAGCAGCCTGTAGGGCAAAATGAACACATAAACCATACGTGATTACAGTTATATCTTCCCCTTCTCGTTTTATATCTGCCTTACCAATAGGCAGCACATAATCTTCATCGGGAACAAACCCCTTTATTAGTCTGTAAGCACGTTTGTGTTCAAAGAATAAAACAGGATCTGGATCTTGAATGGCCGCCTTTAATAAACCTTTAACATCATATGGAGTAGATGGCATGACGATTTTCAAACCAGGAGTATTAGCAAACATCGCTTCTACCGATTGAGAATGATAAAGTGCTCCATGAATGCCACCTCCATAAGGAGCACGAATGACAATAGGACAAGTCCAGTCATTATTGGAACGATATCTAACTTTTGCTGCTTCTGAGACAATTTGGTTGACAGCAGGCATAATAAAATCAGCGAATTGCATTTCTGCGATAGGCTTTAAGCCGTACATTGCTGCTCCAATCCCTACCCCTGCGATAGCTGATTCAGCTAAAGGAGCATCAATTACTCTTTCTGCGCCAAATTGTTCGTAAAGACCTGTTGTAGCTTTAAAAACTCCCCCTTTTACCCCTACATCTTCGCCAAGGATAAATACTTTGTCATCTTTCTCCATTTCTTCTCGAATGGCTTGAGTTACTGCATCTATATAGGATATTACTGGCATCTACATTTCCCCCTTATTCACCATACACAAATTTAAGTGTATCTTCTGGTTGTGCATATGGCGCCTTTTCAGCATAATCCGTTGCTTCATTTATTTCTTCCGCGATCTTTTTATTTAAGCTTTGATCTAATTCTTCTGTTAATATTCCAGTCGACATTAAATAAGCTCTAAATGTAAATAGTGGATCTTTTCCTTTTGCTTCTGTTACTTCTTCTTTTGCACGATAGCTACTATCATCATCATCAGAAGAATGTGGGGTTAAACGGTACGAGACAGTTTCAATAAGAGTTGGCCCTTCTCCTCTTCTTGCGCGATCCACCGCCTCTTTTGTGACACGATATACTTCAATTGGATCATTTCCATCCACTGTGTATCCTGGCATTCCATAGCCAATTGCTCGATCGGAAACATTTGCACACCCTAATTGCTTTTCGATTGGGACAGAAATAGCATATTTATTATTTTCGCATAGAAAAATAACAGGTAGTTTATGCACACCAGCAAAGTTTGCTCCTTCATGGAAGTCTCCTTGATTCGAAGATCCTTCCCCAAAGCTGACAAAGGTAACAATATCTTTCTTCTCTATTTTACCCGCTAATGCAATGCCAACTGCATGTGGTACTTGCGTAGTGACCGGGGAAGAACCTGTGACAATACGATTTTTCTTTTGACCGAAGTGTCCTGGCATTTGTCTTCCTCCTGAGTTTGGATCTTCTGCTTTTGCAAAGCCCGATAGCATAATATCCTTCGTTGTCATCCCAAAAGTTAGCACAACCCCTAAATCACGATAATATGGCAGCATATAATCTTTATCACGGTCAAACGCAAAAGCTGCTCCTACTTGTGCCGCTTCTTGGCCTTGACAAGAAATAACAAATGGAATTTTTCCTGCTCGATTTAATAACCACATTCTTTCATCAATTCTTCTAGCTAAAAGCATCTGCTCATACATAGCCAATACTTGGTCGTCTGTTAAACCAGCTTCTAAATGGCGATTATGGACCATAGTCATATTATTACCTCCTAATGGAATCAATTTTTGCCTTTATTATTTACTTTCCCTTTACTTGTTTAGCTTTTTATTTAGCCATGAATTGCTTTGCCTTCTACTGCAAGCGCTGCCTCTCCAATTGCTTCTGACAGTGTCGGATGTGGATGAATCGTATTTCCAATTTCCCAAGCTGTTGCATCGAGCATTTTTGCAAGAGCTCCTTCTGCGATTAAGTCAGTAGCATGTGTACCGATAATATGAACTCCTAATAAATCTTCTGAATTTTTATCTGAGATTATTTTTACAAATCCATCTTGCTCCCCGTAAATAAGCGCTTTTCCAATTGCTTTAAAGGAGAATTTTCCTTTTTTAATCGAATATCCAAGCGCAATTGCCTCTTCTTCTGTATAACCTACACTAGCTATTTCTGGACTAGTATAGATGCATTTAGAAACTGTTTTATAGTCTAGAGGATGTGGCTTTTGCCCGGCAATATGTTCAACGGCAATTATTCCTTCATGTGAGGCTACATGTGCCAGTTGCAATCCTCCAATACAATCGCCAATTGCGTAAATATGCGATTCCTTTGTTTGATAGTATTTATTTGTTTCAATTACGTTATTAGAAACTGCAATTTCTGTATTTTCCAGACCAATTCCTTCTACATTTCCAATACGTCCAACAGATACAAGCAGTTTTTCTCCTTCAAACGACTGTATATCGCCATTTTTTTCTGCTTGGATAGTTACATTAGATGGATTCTTCTGGACGGTGTCTGCTAAAACCTTGGCACCTGTAACTATCTTGATCCCTTTTTTCTTTAGGATTCTCTGTAATTCTTTACTTATTTCCTTATCTTCTGTTGGCACCAATCGATCACTATATTCTAAAATAGTTACTTTCACATCAAAATCTGAAAGCATGGAAGCCCATTCAACTCCTATTACTCCTCCGCCCACAATAATAATGGATTTAGGAAGATCTTCCATTTGTAATGCTTCCTCCGAACTAATGACAGTCGAACCATCAATCTCTAATCCCGGTAAGGTTTTCGGTCTAGATCCTGTTGCAATGATTACATTTTTCGGAAGCAACATTTCATTTTCTTCTCCATTATTCATTTCAACTGAGATCGTTCCCGGCATCGGTGAAAAAATAGATGGTCCCATTATTCTGCCGTTTCCTTCATAAACATCAATTTTCCCTTTTTTCATTAAATATTGCACACCACTATGCAACTGGCTTATGATGGTTGATTTTCTTTCTTGCACTCGATTAAAGTCCAATCGGATATCTGATGTAATAATCCCAAATTCATCACTTTTTTTCGTTGTCGCATAAACTTCCGCACTTCTTAATAGTGCTTTACTTGGAATGCAACCATTATGTAAACATGTTCCACCTAATTTACCTTTTTCTACCACTGCTGTTTTTAAACCTAATTGGGAGGCACGAATTGCTGCTACATAGCCGCCTGTTCCACCACCTAGAATGACAAGATCATACTCTTTTGCCATTTTTTCACACCCCTTTACTTTCATACTCTTTTACTAATTCTTCCTTGCGTAATACTCGGAGTACTCCCTGTGCCAATGACTGTCGCTCATTTTCGCCTGGATATACCATTATATCTGCAATCCAATTAACACGTTCCATAATTAATTTTACAAATAAATTACTGTATGCAAGCTCACCTGTTAAGATAATGGCGTCTACTTCCCCTAATAGCACTGTACTTACACTGCCGATTTCCTTAGCGACTTGGTATGCTAGCGCTTCAATAATGTGATAACTTGGATTATCACCCTTTTTTAGTTCTTCTTCTATATCTAGTGATCCTCTACTTGGTTTATCGATATAAGCCATTATCCCTGAATGGTATAGTAATTCTTGCTTCATTTCTTCGTAGCTGAATTTTCCTGAATAACATAAATCAACTAAATCACCATGTGGTAGTGTTCCAGAACGTTCGATACTAAAAGGCCCTTCCCCATTCAATCCATTATTAACATCGATTACTCTTCCGTTCGAATGTGCTCCAATTGTAATCCCATCGCCAAGATGTGCAATGATTAATTGAACATCCTCATACTTTTTGCCAAGCTCCATCGCCGCACGTCTTCCTGTTGCTTTATGATTAAGGGCATGGAATATACTTTTTCTTGTAATTTTCGGGTAACCAGAAATCTTAGCGATATCGGCCATTTCATCCACAACAACTGGATCTACTATATAGGAGGGAATCTCGAAATGCTCGCCAATTTCATAAGCGATAAGTGCTCCCAGATTAGAAGGATGTTCTCCTCTTGTTTGTTCAAGCAATTCTTTACGCATAGCAGCATTTACCAAATAGGTTCCGCCATCGATGGGCTTAAGTAAACCGCCTCTTCCACAAACAGCAGCTAATTTCGAAAGATTGATTCCTTTAATTACTAGATAAGACAAAATTTCATCTGCTCTAAATTTATATTGAGAAGCAACAGAAGGAAATTCCGCTAACTTATCAGAATCATGAGATAAATCGTCTATTATTAGCGGAACCTCGTTTTCATAGAGGGCAATTTCTGTTACTAATGACCTCGGGTTTATTACCAATATGCGAAATTTACTCATTTTAAAAACCTCTTATTAAAAATTAATTTAAATGATACTTATCCAACTTATAATACAAATTGCGGACAGATAACCCTAATGTTTTTGCCGTCAACGTTTTATTCCCGTCTAATTTCTTCAAGGTTTTTTCTATAATAACCGTCTCGTATTTTTCGACTAGCTCAGATAGTGTTTGATTATCTTCATCGATTTCCTCATGGCTATCTATTTTTGATTCTGCACTCGTTTGCGAAAGAATAAGATGCTCCGCTTTAAGCACAGTATCTTCTTCTTTTGCTCTTATTACAGCTAGTTGTAAGATTGCCTTTAATTCGTGGACATTAGTAGAGTAAGAATAAGCTTCTAATGCTTTTTGGGCATCTAATTCAATCTCTTTTATCCACCTTCCGCTTTCTTTATTTAGTTCTAAAAGAAAATGCTTTGCTAATGGATAAATATCCTCCTTACGCTCGCTTAAAGGAGGTAAGTATATATGCGATTTCATTAGCTCGTCATAGAGTTCTTCTAAAAACATTCCTGCCATTAATGCTTTTTCTAGTTTGATAGGAGATGAAACAATAAGGCGAAGGGACGATTGTTTCTCTTCCTTCCCATCCTTTTTCATCATTTCTAGAAGCAAAGTTTGCTCCTCCATCGACAAACAAGTAACATTTTCTAAGTAAACCGTCCCTTTAGCGTTCCCGTTATTTTTACTTAAAAGTTCTATTAATTGTTCTCTGTTTCTCTTTGGATGTATACATTTAAACAAATGAAACTTATTTTCACTCCAATTGTGAATAGTATTAGCAAGCATAAACTTTCCAGTGCCTTCTTCCCCTCTAATAAATAGCACACGTTTGCTTGCTCCAATTAGCTTGGCCTGCTCAAGTGCAAATTTCATAGAAGATGATTGATAAATAAAGTCCTCAAATTGGTAACTTTGCTCTAGCCTGCGTATAATCGTTTTAGTTTGTTGAAGTTCCCTTTTTAACTGAACTATTTCCGTATAACTGTTGATGCTTTGCAGACAGCCTTTTAAGATTCCATCTACGATAATTGGTGTACTTTTTATGATAAGACTGTAAGAGTCCGTATTTATCGAAATTTCCGCATCCCGTCTTGTTCGGAAGACTTCTTCTCTATTCTTGATAATTAAGTTACGTGCTTTTTTCTGATTAAGTACTGAAAGCAACTCTTCATATGACGGATTTTGCATGATGATATGACCAAGATCATCGACTACTGCAAATGCTTCTGCATTTTTTTGCAAAATCAATGTAAGCAATACTCGGATGCTGTTATCATCAAACCATTCTCTTTTTTGATTGGCTTCTTGTAATACCGCCAATGCACCTATAACTTGATTTCCCTCTTTTTTTAGCGGATAACGAGAAATTAAAAGATTATCCTTATCAGATATAGCAAATATTTTCTGTTCTTCTTTTCTTTTAGTATGTAATACTCTCATCATCCCACTAGTAGGAATAATCGATAAAATATGTTGATCTATTTGAAGATGATAGTGTCCCTTTATCATTCTTTCTGCACTTTTGTTGAAATAACAGATGACTCCGCGATTATCCACTAGAATAATCCCTTCCTTCATTTCATCAAATAGGGCATAAGAGGTTGTCTGTATAGTTCGATCAATCATTAGTACACTTCCTATCTGTTCATCCGTGCAATTTATTTCATATCTATACTATACCTATCTCTCTGTTATTATGCAATTTTTTTCCCATTTTCTTTTATTTCTGAAAAAAAGATTTATTTGAATATACTATTGGTTGCAAATTTGTGGAGAAATGAGTTGGTGAAGGAGATAACCTAATAGTCGTTATTTAGGGATTATTTAGGCTATTATCTAAAAAAAAGGCTCTCCTCCCTCTCTCTAACAAATTGAAGATAGGTTGGAAAACCATCATTCTTTAAGGCAACGTTAATAATTCACGTGCAAGAATCGGCTCATCTGTTATTATTGCTGAGATTCCTTCATTTATTAGTGCTCTCATCGCTTTAGGACTATTCACTGTATATGCTCTAACTTTGATATTTTTTTCTATTGAGGATTGTATTATCTCTTGGTTAATGCGTTTGTAATTAGGATGAAACCCTTTGGCACCTATAGCATTTGCATATATCCAAGGCTGATATATTCCATCTGACAACAAAGGGGCTGTTTCAATTTCAGGTGCAATTCGATAACTATGTACGAGGCTATAATGATTAAACGAGGAAAAGATAATCCGTTTTTCAAAACCATATTTGCGAATAAGCTCAATTGTTTTTTCTTCCATCCCTTTATATGGAATCTTATTATTTTTCATTTCAATATTACAAGTTATCGTATTGTCTTGCATCCAATCGAATAACTCAATTAATGTGGGAATAGCTTCTTTCCCAATATGCTTGAATCGATGTCCTGCATTTAATGATCGTAAACCTTTATAACTTAATTCTTGCACATATCCTAATCCATTTGTTGTTCGATCAACTTTTTCGTCATGAATAATAACAACTTCCCCATCTTTTGTCATTTGAATATCAATTTCTATTCCATCAGCCTTTGCTTTTTCAGCTTCTTCAAAAGCTTTCATGGTATTCTCTGGATATTGGGAAGAATAGCCTCGGTGTGCAAATATTTTCGTCATGAAATCACTTCCTTATGTAGAACTCTTTCGCTACTGCTTTATAAATGATGAAAAAAACAGGCTCTAACATAAGTCAGAGCCTGTATCGGTTTTTGTTAAATTAGTTTTTTACTACGTTAGCAGCTTGAGGTCCGCGTTGACCTTCTTCTATGTCAAAAGAAACTTCTTGACCTTCATCTAATGTTTTGAAACCTTCTGTTTGAATAGCGCTGAAATGTACGAATACATCTTGTCCTTCAGCTGTTTCGATGAAACCAAATCCTTTTTCTGCGTTAAACCATTTTACTTTACCTGTAGCCATTTCTTGTTTCCTCCTATGTGCTTTATGCACAAATGTATTACTATCCTTGCTCGTAGTAAAAAATAAAGAAATATGTAAATCTCAACTATTTTCTAGAGAACAAAAATAAGTCTTCTTTATAGTAACAGGTTAATCAACAGAAAGCAAATCTTCCGATGATAATTTTTCAATTTTTTAAAACAAATTCCTTTTTATGGTTTTTAATTCCTAACAATTTTATCAATTTCACCTTTATAATTTATTCAGTTAGCAATTAGATGAGCAGACAGTTAATATTAATGAGAGGTTTTGTGTGCAGTCTTTTTGAGATTGTCAATATCTCCTGTTCCACTTTTAAATAGGACTAAGATTAGCTTTTGACTCTGCTTATAAGATGCTACAGTCTTGCTTTGACAGGAAAAAATAAATCATCTGCATGAAATTGTAGTTCTGTTAACTTCACTCTGTACATCTTCATCTCCAACAAAAACAAAACCCAACAAATCAAAATGATTTATTGGGTGAGAAGGTAAAAATTTATTGGCTTAAATCCGCAAAAAAAGTTGTTTTTCAAAGAATTGGTTGGATTAGCAATAACCAAAAACCCTTTATTCTAACCCTCTCAAGAAGCCTTATGTTCCAGCCTTAACTTATCTGCCACAATCGCGATAAATTCTGAGTTCGTTGGTTTTGCTTTAGACATGCTGACAGTGTAGCCGAATAAGGATGAGATGGAATCGATATTGCCTCTGCTCCAAGCGACTTCAATCGCATGACGAATTGCACGCTCCACACGGCTTGCAGTTGTATTAAATTTTTTAGCGATATCTGGATAGAGTACTTTTGTAATCGATCCTAATAGTTCTATGTCATTATAGACCATCGAAATGGCTTCC
This sequence comes from Niallia sp. HCP3S3_B10, assembly GCF_052064465.1. NCBI lineage: Bacteria > Bacillati > Bacillota > Bacilli > Caryophanales > Bacillaceae > Niallia > Niallia sp. HCP3S3_B10. Next base: position 52,250 of record NZ_JBQHVO010000030.1, read on the forward strand.
CTTAAATAAAGATAGCCTTTAATATGGGCTGGGACACCAATCTCGTGAATAATACTTGTAATGCTAGCATCTAAATTCTTTGTTTTTGGTTCCTGTTGCGTTTTAAAGGAAGAAGAAGATTTTCGCACAAACCCAGTTGTTTTACCGCTAACTTGGCGAATATGACCTGCCAAATAATCCATATCAAACGGTTTTAAAATAAAGTAAGATGCTCCTAATTCAACAGCCTTTTTCGTGACATCCTCTTGTCCAAAAGCTGTTAGCATAATGACATTAGGCATTTTTTTATTCATTTGGCGCATTCTTTCTAATACAGCTAAGCCATCGAGATGAGGCATAATGATATCGAGAACCATCACATCTGGTTCTAGTTGTTCGATCAATTCCAGACACTCTTGACCATTATGCGCAACACCGATTACTTCCATGTCATCTTGAGTATCTATATACTCTTCCAATAAACCTACTAGTTCACGATTATCATCAACAATACAAACTTTTATTTTTTTCAACAGTTGTTTCCTCCCTTAGGTCCAAATGTCTCTAATTTTATCTATATTTTTTATTCTAAAGGACATTTTCGACAAAGCAACCCATAATCCTTTGATTTTATAAAAAAAACTTAAAAAATAGGGAAAAACTCATTATTTCTCTCATTTTCTCATGTTTTCGACCGAATTCGATACATTTCATCATTTTGTCGAAAAATCTTTATATCAATATTATACCCCACTTCTTTGCATAGAAAAAGAATACATCTAAATTAACTTCTTTTTACCTAAACACTTCTTTTTCTGGAAGAAAAAATTATGACTTTTTTATGAATATATTCTTGTTGAGTTGTTACTTTAACGGTATTATTAAAGTTGGACAAAAAGCATTAATTTTTTTGGGCCAACTTATCTGTTATTTTCAGATAAAAGCTTAGCACAATGGTAAAAGTACTTGTGCTTTTTAATTTGCTCAATGATAGAAAGGATTTTTATATGGAGAATGCAACGAATGAAGTAAAACCTACTTTTAAAATACTATGGAAGCTAACAAGACCGCATACGTTAACTGCTTCCTTTGTACCTGTTTCCATTGGTACGGTTTTATCTTTCCCACACGCCTCAACAAAATGGGGTTTATTTTTTGCCATGATGTTCGCTTGTTTGATTATTCAAATAGCAACCAATTTATTCAATGAGTACTATGATTATGTAAGAGGCATTGATACTGCTGAGTCAGTAGGAATTGGTGGAGCCATTGTACATCATGGAATGAAACCAAAATTAGTTTTAAATATGGCAATTAGCCTATATGTTATTGCATTACTTTTGGGTATTTATATTTGTTCCCAAACTAGTTGGTGGATTGCTTTAGTCGGCTTACTTGGCATGGCAATTGGTTATTTGTACACTGGAGGGCCACTCCCAATTGCTTATACCCCATTTGGCGAGGTCTTTTCTGGTATTTGTATGGGATGTATCTTTATCCTTATTTCATTTTATATCCAGGCTGGTGAAATCAATCAAGAAAGTATAATGATTTCTGTACCAATCGCAATTCTCATTGGTGCAATTAATTTATCAAATAATATTAGAGATATCGAAGAGGATACTTTAGGTGGAAGAAAAACAATTGCTATCCTAATCGGTTTTAATAAGGCAGTCAATCTGCTTGCGGCATTATTTATTCTATCCTATTTATGGGTTGTTATCTTTGTTGCTTTCGGCATTTTTAGTCCTTGGCTATTAATAGTATTACTAAGCTTTAAGAAGCCGCTTGAAGCAATTAAAGGCTTTAGAGGTGATAAAAGCCAAACACCGATTGCTATGAAAAACACAGGATTGACGAATACAATGTTTGGATTGTTTATTACTGTTGGTTATTTATTTGATTTCATTATGCAAAATATGTAAATTCAAAAAGTATCATGGAAAGGATGAATAAAACTCCTTTTCATGATACTTTTTGTTTTTGTTGTTGCCCGTTTTTTCTATGACGCTTTTTGACCTTTTTCGTATATATCAATTCCTGCTTCATTTAACATCCATTCAATGTGAACTCCATAGCCACTAGTTGGATCATTTACAAAGACGTGGGTAACTGCTCCAATTACTTTTCCATCTTGGATAATTGGACTACCACTCATACCTTGGACAATCCCACCTGTTTTACTTAATAATTCTTTATCTGTTACTTTAATAACTAATCCTTTTGTAGCAGGATATTTTTGTGGTACAGAGCTTACTACTTCGATATCAAAAAGCTTCACCTGATCATTATCTACGACCGTTAGTATTTGTGCTGGTCCTTCTTTTACTTGGTCTGATAATGTAATCGGCATTGGCTCGTCCATGATTCCATTTTTAATGTTTTTATTTAGTTCCCCAAATATTCCAAAAGGACTATTTGTTTTAATGTCCCCGATAACTTCTTTATCTTCTGAAAATCTTGCTAATTTTTCACCTGGATTGCCATTACTGCCTTTTTCAATACTTGTTACAGTAGAACGCAGTACTTCTCCATCATCCACAACTATTGGTTTTTTTGTATCCATATCTGATATCACATGACCTAAAGCCCCATATTTCATGGAATCAGGGTGATAAAAAGTCATTGTTCCTATCCCTGCTGCTGAATCTCTTATATAAAGCCCTAATTTAAATGTGTTGTCCCCTTTTTCTTTAAGCGGCATTAACTTGGTTTTAAATTCTTTCTTCTCTCTTTTAACTGTTAAATCTAATGGTTTATTTTCTTCGCCTGCTTTTTGAACAAATGGTGCAACATCTGCCATTTTTTCGATTTTCTGTCCATTTATTTCAACAATCATATCGCCAACTTTGATCCCAGCTTTTTCGCCAGGCGATTGTTTTGCTTCTTCTGTATTAACTTGGTGATGCCCAACCACCAGTACGCCAACTGTATTTAATTTCACCCCGATGGATTGACCACCAGGAATGACTTTAAAGTCTTTTAGAACATTCACATCCACTTTTTTTATCGGAAAACCCGCTAGCTCAAGCATCATCTCTTCTTTCCCACTTACTTTTCCTTGCAAAGAAAGTTTGCCTTTTTCCTGGCTTAATGCAACAACCGAATCTTCGTCTGCTACATTTGCTGTCACAGGAATCGCCTCACTATTGTTGATTTCCATCGATTGCCCCTCAAACAATGTAATGCTTTTGGGAATATGAAGATATTCTTGAAATGATTGATTACATACTAAAGATATTAATGAAACAAGGAGAATCCCACCAATTATTTTTCTAAGGATATCACTTTTCAATTCTCTTCACTCTCCTCGCTTCTTTTCACCACGACTTCTCCCGGCTACATTTATAACTTTGCCTGTATGAGCCTCATTTATAACTGTTAAAAATTTTAAATACCTACCCATATTGGATAGCTTTGTCAATTTTTTCAACATTAACTGTATTTCACAATTTCTTAAAAAGAATCAAAACCACCAGTGTGAACTGGTGGTTTGCTCTGCGGCTAAAAGCCTCTCTTACCGGCCTCGGCCTTAAAGGCCCACTGAAAAGGTT